>NZ_JASAUS010000039.1:0-65138 GCF_029953005.1 Bradyrhizobium sp. Mp27
TGAAGCTCTTGCCCGGGAAACAAACTCAAACTAACAGTCCCTTGTCCTGCCTCGCGGGTGGAGGAATTTGACTGACCACACCCGGAGGAATTTGAAGTGACCCGCGGGGTCTGGCCGGCGACTATTCCGCCTCCGGCGACTACAAGGCCTTCGCGCTCAACATCGGCGGCTTCACAGGCGCGGCGTTGAACCAGCCGACCGAGGAAGCCGCGCGCAACATGGCGCTCGAGCAGTGCCAGAAGCGCGCCGATGCCGCGCAATCGCCGCGACGTTGCGAGCTCTATGCGGTCGGCAACGACGTCGTCTACACGCACGGCAAGCCGCCGATGCCGCCGCAGCCCTGGGTGCGCCACGACGCCATGACTGAGCGGGCCTTCGCGCCGAAGGATTTTCCGATGGTGCGCGATCCGGCAAAAGTCCGGCTCGAGAACATGTTCGTGCCGGCGGCGAAATCCCGCGCCATCGCGCTCGGCCCGGGCGGTCAATATTTCATGGTGCTGGGCGCGTCATCCGTCGACGATTCGACGCGGCGTTCGCTGGAATCGTGCGGCGCCATCGCCGGCGTGGCCTGTCTGATCGTCGCGGTCGACGACAATTTCGTCGTGCCGATCCCGACCCTGCTCAGGATCACCGGCTTCTTCCATGCCGCGTCCAACGCCTCGATCGCGGCCGACGCGCGCGCCGAGGTCGTGCGCAAGCTCGCCGATGGCATGGGCTGGAACGCAGTCGCGGTCGGGACCGCGGGCCGGCCGGGCCTCGGCCTGAAGGCCGCAGACGAGCAGACCGCCGTCAATTCCGCGCTGGCCGACTGCGCCAAGCGCGACAGCGATTGCCACGTCATCGCGATCGGCCCGTTCACGGTCGGACCGACGAATTAGAGCTTGCTGCGATCGGAGAGAGCGTTGCTGTTGGCCCAAACAGCTCTGCAAGGGAGTTTTTGACCGCCGCCACGCCGCTTGCGCCCCGCGGCCGATTCTCTCCGACGCTTCAAAAACTTCGCAACGACCACTGCCCATCGCGCCGGCAATCGCCGGCTATTGTGCATGGGGTTGTTTTCGCAGTTTTAGTTTGCGAAGGGCGCAAACTGCTGCGCGACCGCGCGATAGACCTCGCGGCGGAACGGCACCACGAGATCGGCGACGCGGTCGAGCCGCTCCCAACGCCAGGCGTCGAACTCCGCGGGCTGTTCGTTGCGCGGCGTCAGCGGATCGATCTCGTCGTCGCGGCCGGTGATGCGCAGCGCGAACCATTTCTGGCGCTGCCCGCGGAACTTCGCCAGCCGGTGCGTCTGCGGCCCGTCGTAGGGCGGGAATTCGTAAGTCAGCCAGTCTGTCTCGCCGAGATAGTCCGCACTCTTGACGCTGGTCTCTTCCCAGAGCTCGCGCAGCGCCGCATCGCGCAGGTTCTCGCCCTCATCGACACCGCCTTGCGGCATCTGCCAGTCGAGGCCCGGCAGGATGATTTCGGGGCCGTCGCCCTTGAAGCGGTGACCGATCAGCACGCGGCCATCGGCATTGAAGAGGGCGATCCCCACGTTGGGACGGTAGGGCTTTTGATTGGTCACGCGCGCGTCTTTCATCGTCATTCCGGCGATGCATTAGCACCGAACCCGGGATGACGATTTGATTTATTCATCCGCCAGCGCGGAAAATTCCTTCACGACGCGCTCATAGACCGGGCGCTTGAACGGGATGATCAGCCCGGTCAGGTTCTTCATCGGCTCCCAGCGCCAGCTCACGAATTCGGCCTTGTGGCCGCCGCCGGGCTTTTCGACATTGATCTCGCTGTCCTTGCCGGTGAACCGGACCGCGAACCATTTCTGGCGCTGGCCGCGATAGCGGCCCTTCCAGGCGCGCCCGGCAACCGTGCGCGGGATGTCGTAGACCAGCCAGTCCGGAACCTCGCCGAGCCGCTCGACCGAGCGCACGCTGGTCTCCTCATAGAGCTCGCGCTTGGCGGCCTCCCAGGTGTCCTCACCGGGATCGACGCCGCCCTGCGGCATCTGCCAGACATGGGCGTCGTCGACATGCTCGACGCCACCGGCGCGTCGGCCGATGAACACCAGACCCTTCTTGTTGATCAGCATCACACCGACGCAAGTACGGTAGGGCAGATCCTCGTAACGCGCCATTCCGCCAGACCTCTCGCGTGTTTTTGGTGGGTATGCCGGCCCCGAGGGCCCGTGCCGTACCAATCCGTTGATTTAGCTGGATTTTGATTTCAGCATCGCTGTTGTCAATGGCACCAAAAGGATACCCCGGTCACTCAATGTCTTGGTCCAGCTGCCGATGCGTTCGATCGAGACCGGCAGGGCGGAGGCGGTGCCGATGGCGACGCCGCGCTCGCGCGCCATCGATTCGAGCTTGTTCAGGGCGCGGTCGATCTCCGCGGGTGTCGGCACCACATCGATCGCGATGTCGCCCTTGCCGAACGGCATCGCCTGGCTGCCCGCGGCCTGGGGCGCGATGCTGCGCGGCGAGGAGCCGTCGTCGAAGAAGCCGAGGCCGCGCTTGGCCGCCTCGCGGATGATCGGCTGCATCGCGGCGTCGGTCGCCACGAAGCGGGCGCCCATGAAATTGGTGAGGCCGGCATAGCCCTGCATCCGGCTCAGGTGCCAGTACAGGCGGTCCATGTTCTGGTCGGTGGTGAGCGAGGTCAGCAGCGTCTGCGGGCCCGGGTCGTTGTCCGGGAAGTCGTAGGGCTCCATAGGGATCTGGAGGAAGATCTCGTGGCGCTGGGCGCGGGCCCGCTCGGCGAGCTTGCCGGGATCGGCGCCATAGGGCGTGAAGGCCAGCGTCACCGCCGGCGGTAGCCGCATGATCGCGTCAGTGGTCTTGGCCGCGCCGACGCCGAGGCCGCCGATCAGGATCGCGACCACGGGCATCTTCGCGGCCTTGGCGCGGTCGGCATCCGCCGCATAGACGTTGAACGGCTTCGCGCCCTCGGCGGTTACGGGGATCATGCCGTAGCGCGATTTTTCCAGCAGTTTCGGGTCGATCCCGGCCATGACGGGCGGTGGGGCGGAGGCGGCGGCCGCGTCGCCCTTGTCGGCGGCATCGCCGCCACCGATCACCACGTCGTGGCGCGTGCCGGTGGAACCGTCGATCATGGTGACGGTCTTCTGCTCGCCAGCCTGCTTCGGCGCCTCCTTGGCCTCGTGCTTGTTCTCTGGCTTGCTCTCCTGGCCAAGGCCCGCGGCGGCCGGCTTCTCGTCGGTGGCCCTGGGCTCGCGGATCGCAATCCGCGTCATCGGCTCGCCGCCGAGCGGATCCTTGTTGAAGATGGCGAAGCCGGCGAAGGCGACCAGGAACAGGCCAAGCATGACCGCGAGGGCCTGCATGGCTGTGAACGGCAGCCGCAGCCGCCGTTTCCGGCGCGGCTTGTCCTGTCCGAGCGGGGCGCTCAGATCATCGGCCGTTTCAGTCATGCGAGATCCCGAATCACTCCCGCCGACGATACCACGCCGAGGTCAAGCGGCGTCAGGCCGGGATAGGCCGGGGGTCGCAGGAGCCCCAAGCAAAAAGGGCGGCTCCGGGAGCCGCCCTTTTCGAGAGATGAGATGACGCGCCGACTTAGTTCGCCGCTTTGGGCTTGTCGGTCGTGGCCTTGTTGTCGCCCGGCGTCGGCGCCGCGGAGGCGCTGTTCTTGATGCCGTGGAGCAGGTCGTCCGCGAGCTTGAGCGCCTTGTCGTCCTTGGCGTCCGGCGGAACATAGGACTGCGAGCCGGTCTTCTCGTCGCCGTCGTTCTTGAGATGGCCGCGCAGCGAAGCCTCGCCCTTGGTGTCGGTGCGCGACTTCAGCTCGTCCGGCACGTCCTGGAGCACTTCGATGTCGGGCACGATGCCCTTGGCCTGGATCGACTTGCCCGACGGCGTGTAGTAGCGCGCCGTGGTCAGACGCAGTGCGCCATTGCCCGAGCCGAGCGGAATGATGGTCTGCACCGAGCCCTTGCCGAACGAGCGCGTGCCGACGATGGTCGCGCGCTTGTGGTCCTGGAGAGCGCCGGCGACGATTTCCGATGCCGAAGCGGAACCGCCATTGACCAGCACGATGACAGGCTTGCCCTTGGTGAGGTCGCCCGCATGCGCGGTGCGGCGCTGGGTCTCCTCGGCATTGCGGCCGCGGGTCGAGACGATCTCGCCCTTCTCCAGGAACGAGTCGGAGACGGTGACCGCTTCCTCGAGCAGGCCGCCCGGGTTGTTGCGGAGGTCGATGATGTAGCCCTTCAGCTTGTCGCCGATCTGATTCGAGAGGTTGGCGACCTCGCGCTTCAGGCCTTCGGTGGTCTGCTCGTTGAAGGTGGTGATGCGGATATAGGCGATGTCGTCGGCCTCGATGCGCGCGCGCACCGAGCGGACGCGAATGTTGTCGCGCACCAGCGTGACGTCGATCGGATTGTCCTGGCCCTTGCGGATGATCTTGAGCTTGATCTTGGTGTTGACCGGACCGCGCATCTTCTCGACCGCCTGGTTCAAGGTCAGGCCCTGCACGGCTTCGTCGTCGAGATTGGTGATGATGTCGTTGGCCATGACGCCGGCGCGCGAAGCGGGCGTGTCGTCGATCGGCGAAACCACCTTGATCAGGCCGTCCTCCATCGTGACTTCGATGCCGAGGCCGCCGAACTCACCGCGGGTCTGCACCTGCATGTCGCGGAAGCTCTTGGCGTCCATGTAGCTCGAATGCGGATCGAGGCCGGTGAGCATGCCGCTGATCGCGGATTCGATCAGCTTGGTGTCATCGGGCTTCTCGACATAGTCCGAGCGCACGCGCTCGAACACGTCGCCGAACAGATTGAGCTGGCGATAGGTGTCTGCGGTGGCGGCTCGCGCGCTGGAGCCCATGAAGACCGCGCGCGGCTGGGTCACGAACAGCGTCAGCGCAGCACCGGTGGCCGCGCTGAGGAGGATAACTGAAGTCTTGCGCATCATCCGCGAACCTTCTCGCCTTCATTTGCGGCCCACCATGGGCCTGGATCGATTGGAGTGCCGTCCTTACGGAACTCGACATACAGCACAGGTTGACTCGCGTTCGTGGCGAGAATGGAGGCGACTTGAGAGGTCGACCCCATAGTCGCGACCGGTTCCCCCGTGAGCACAAACTGACCGATGTTAACCGAAATGCGCTCCATCCCGGCGATCAGGACATGATACCCGCCCCCGGCGTTGAGGATCAAGAGTTGTCCATAGCTGCGGAACGGGCCTGAATAGACAACCCAGCCATCACACGGCGTCGTGACCTGGGAGCCGGGCCTGGTTGCCAGCGAAATGCCCTTCTGGACACCGCCGACCCCGTCGGAACCGCCAAAATCCCTGATCTTGTTACCGTTAACCGGCAGAGGCAGGAGCCCCTTGGCCGCCGCGAAGGCGATCGCCGGGGTGGTCCGGGACCGGTCCTTGAAAGTCCCCGGACCGGGCTTGGCGCTGGCGGCCGCCTTGGCCTCGGCCTGCTTGGCGGCCTCGGCGGCGCTCTGCAGATCCTGCTCCATCTTGGTGATCAGCCCCTGGAGATCGCCGACCTGCCTGGAGAGCGCGATGGCGCGCGAGTTCTCGGCGTCGAGGTCTTTTTCACGCGACGCCTGCTGGCGCTGCCGCTCGTCGACCAGGGCGGTGAGCCGGGTCTGGTCATTGCGGACCTTGTCGCGGTCGGTGGCGAGCTGGTCGCGTTCGGCGGCGATGTTCTTGCGCAAGGCCACGAGCTCGCCGAGGTCGCCCGCGAGCTTCTCGGCGCGGCCGCGCAATTCCGGCACCACGGCGCCGAGCAGCATGGCGGTGCGCAGTGATTGCAGCGCGTCTTCGGGCCGCACCAACAGCGCCGGCGGCGTGCGCCGGCCGGCGCGCTGCAACGCTGCCAGCACCTCGACGATGTCGGCGCGGCGCGACTCCAGCGAGGTGCGCATCTGCTGCTCGCGGCCGTTGAGCGAACGCAGCCGCGCTTCGGCTTCGTCGATCTTGGTCTCGACGGCCCGCACATTGGCTGCGGTGTCGATCAGCTGCTGATTGAGCTGGGTGCGGTCCTGGCCGAGCGAGCTGATTTCGGCCTTGAGCTTGGCCTGCGCTTCCTCGGCGCTCTTCTGCCTCGCGCGGGCGGCCTCGAGCTCCTGCTCGCGCTGCTTGATCGCATCGGGCGAGGCGGCCGCCGTCTGTGGCGCGGGCGCAATTATCTGACCTTGCGTCTGAGCTTGCGCGAGGCTTGCGCCCGTAACGCCGGCGATCAGCAGCAGGTTGAGGATCGGCGCTCGCATCGCTTTACGCAAAGGTGCTCGTTGTGCGCGCATCATGCGCGGTGATAGGGGTGGCCGGCCAGAATGGTGGCGGCCCGATAAAGCTGTTCCAGAAGCATGACGCGGACCATTTGGTGCGGCCAGGTCGCAGAGCCGAACGCGATCGCGAGCTTGGCCTTACGGCGCAATTCGGGCGAAAGTCCGTCCGCCCCTCCGATCACGAAGATAGTATGTCCGGCACCCTCGTCGCGCCAGCGCCCGAGGTGCCGTGCGAATACGGTGGAGTCGAGATTCTGGCCGCGCTCGTCCAGCGCCACCAGGATCGATTTTTCCGGGATGTGCGCACCGATCGCCGCGGCCTCTTCGGCCATCCGAGTCGCGGTGTCGCGCGCACGGCTTTCGGGGACTTCGTGGATGGTGAGCTCGCGGAATCCGAGCTTGCGGCCGGCTTCGTCGAACCGCTCGAAATAGCGGTCGGCAAGCTCCCGTTCGGGGCCCTGCTTCAGCCGGCCCACCGCAATGACAGCAACGCGCATGATATCTTCAGGTCGTGTTTCAAGACCGCGCGCAATATGCGCGCGCACGACGCTAGCATGCGCGTCAGCCGATTCGAAATCGGCTCGATGAGCCTAGATCGCCTTCGCCGCCCCAGGGCCCTGGGTGTACAATCTCTCGAGATTGTAGAACTCGCGGACCTCGGGTCTGAACACGTGCACGATCACATCGCCGGAATCGATCAGCACCCAGTCGCAATTGGGCAAGCCCTCGACGTGGATGTTCTTGATGCCGTTTTCCTTGAGGCCCTTGGCGACGTTGTCCGCGATCGCACCGACGTGCCGGTTCACCCGGCCGGTGGTGACGATCATGTAGTCGGAGTACGCCGATTTGCCGCGAAGGTCGATGGTGACCGTCTCTTCCGCCTTCATGTCGTCGAGGCGGGAGAGGATCAGGCTCAGCGTCTTGTCGGCGCCGGGTTGCGCCTTCAAGGCCGCAGCTTTGGTCGATGTTTTACGCGCCGGTTTCGCTACCTTGGGTAAAACAGACTTGGACAATACAGATGTGGTCAGGGACCATTCCTTTCACTGTATCGCGAACGCCGAATCCGACGCTCACCGGTTACACTACATCATGTGGGGTTAAGGGTTTCAATATGCCAGAGAGTCCGAAATCCCCACAACGTCCACACACTTCGTCTCACTTCGGACCTTTCCAGCTCCCGTCCGGGTTCCGCAAGCCGGTCGAGGACAGGTTCAGTTTCAACCCGGTCAGAAAGACCCAGGCCGGCGCCGGCCGATCCGCAAGCAATGCCGCGTCCGTCTCGGGCACGCGGTAGCGTGCAAGGGCCTGGGCAGCGGGCGAGGCGAGGGCGCGAAAACTCTGCGGCGGGCGATCGATGACCGCAATCGGCACCTGGTCGGCGATGCGCCGCCAGTGCTGCCAACGATGGAATTGAGCGAGATTGTCGGCGCCCATGATCCAGACAAAGCGCAAGCCACTGAGACGGCGGCGCAGGGTGTTGATCGTGTCGATAGTGTAGCGGGTACGAATGACGGATTCGAGACAGCTCACCTCGATCCTGGGATCGTCGGCGACGTCGCGCGCGGCCTGCATGCGCGCGCCGAGCTCATGCAGCGTGCCGTTCTCCTTCAGCGGATTGCCCGGCGTCACCAGCCACCACACGCGGTCGAGTCGGAGGCGTTTCAGCGCGAACTGGCTGATGGCGCGATGGGCCTCGTGCGGCGGATTGAACGAGCCGCCGAGCAGGCCGACGCGCATGCCTTCGGTGTAGGGCGGAATGGCCTGCGCGAAGAAACGTGGCGCGACGAAATTGTTACTCAATGCCCCACGCCTCGCGACATGACTTACGGCCGCGTCTGACCTGTGCCGTGGACGCGATATTTGAAGCTCGTGAGCTGCTCGGCGCCAACAGGACCACGGGCGTGGAATCGGCCGGTGGCGATGCCGATCTCGGCGCCGAAACCGAACTCGCCGCCGTCGGCGAACTGCGTCGAGGCATTGTGCAGCACGATCGCGGAATCGACCTCGCTCAGGAATTTCTTCGCAGCAGCCTCATCCGCGCTCACGATCGCGTCGGTGTGATGCGAGCCGTGGTTCTGGATATGCGCGATCGCGCCGTCGACACCGTCCACCACCTTCGCCGCGATGATGGCGTCGAGATATTCGGTGTCCCAATCGTCTTCGCTGGCAGGCTTGACGCGCGCATCGGTCTTCTGCACGGCGGCGTCGCCGCGCACTTCGCAGCCGGCCTCGATCAGCATCTCGACCAGCGGCTTCAAATTTTTGGCGGCAGCGGCGCGATCGACCAGCAGCGTCTCGGCCGCGCCGCAGACGCCGGTGCGGCGCATCTTGGCGTTGAGCACGATCGACTTCGCCATGGCGAGGTCGGCGCTGGCATCGATATAGACGTGGTTGACGCCTTCGAGATGCGCGAACACGGGCACGCGGGCTTCCTGCTCGACGCGCGCGACGAGGCTCTTGCCTCCGCGCGGAACGATCACGTCGATGGCGCCGTTCAACCCTGACAGCATCATGCCGACCGCCGCGCGGTCGCGCGTCGGCACCAGCGTGATCGCCGCCTCGGGGAGGCCCGCTTCACGCAGGCCCTGGACGAGACATTCATGGATCGCGCGGCACGAACGAAAACTGTCGGAGCCGCCGCGCAGGATCACCGCATTGCCGGACTTCAGGCACAGCACGCCGGCATCCGCCGCAACGTTCGGCCGGCTCTCGAAGATCACGCCGACGACGCCGAGCGGCACGCGCACGCGCTCGATGGTCATGCCGTTCGGCCGCTGCCAGCTCTCGGTGACGATGCCGATCGGATCGGCGATGCCGCGCACGATACCGATGCCCTCGGCCATCGACTCGACGCGCGCAGGTGTCAGCGTCAGGCGGTCGATGAAGGAGGCGATCATGGTGCCCGAGGCCCGGGCATCCGCGACGTCCTCGGCATTGGCGGCAAGGATCGCCGCAGAATTCGCGCGGATCGCCCGCTCCATGGCCTCGAGCGCCCGGTTCTTCTGCTCCGGCGGCGCCAGCGCCAGCACGCGCGCGGCAGCGCGGGCACGGGCGGCGAGATCGGACATCAGCGCCTGGAGATCGGCATTGCCGTCGACGGCTTTGAGGGGGGCGGCCATTGGAGCTTCAACCTTTTGCTAAGGCGGTGTCCTAGCATGGAAATCCCGCGTCTGCGAAGGGTCGGGAGGGTATGGCTGGTCTCTCCGGCGAGGCGCCGGCTAGGTCATTGGCCCAGCAAATTCAGTGAAAAGGGCCGTCGCGGCCCTTACCCGCCCACCACCAGATCGTCGCGGTGGATCATCTCGGACCTCCCGCTGATGCCGAGGATGGCCATCACGTCCGGGGACGAGCGGCCCTTGATCCGCTCGGCGACCTCGGCATCGTAGGCGATCAGGCCGCGGCCGACCTCGCTGGTGTCAGGGCCGCGCACGATCACGGCATCGCCGCGGGCGAACTGGCCTTCCACCTTGATCACGCCGGCCGGCAGCAGGCTGGCGCCGGCACGCAGCGCCGTCACGGCGCCGGCATCGATGGTCAGCGTGCCCTTCGGCTCCAGCGTGCCCGCGATCCAGCGTTTGCGCGAGGTGATGGGGTTGGCCGGCGTCAGGAACCAGGTGCAGCGGCCGCCGTCGGCGATCGCCTGCAGGGGATGCTCGATCTTGCCCGAGGCGATCAGCATATGCGTGCCGCCCGTCGTGGCGATCTTGGCGGCTTCGACCTTGGTGCGCATGCCGCCGCGCGACAGCTCGGACTCGGCGTCGCCTGCCACGGCCTCGATCTCCGAGGAGATGCTGTCAACCACGGGAATGAGTTTGGCGTTCGGATTGTTCTTCGGCGGGGCGTCGTAGAGCCCGTCGATATCGGACAGCAGCACCAGCAAATCGGCGCTCGCCATGGTGGCGACGCGCGCGGCGAGGCGGTCATTGTCGCCGTAGCGGATCTCGTTGGTGGCGACCGTGTCGTTCTCGTTGATGACGGGGATTGCGCGCCATTCCAGCAGCTTGCCGATGGTGGAGCGCGCATTGAGATAGCGGCGGCGCTCCTCGGTGTCCTGGAGCGTGACCAGGATCTGCCCCGCACCGATGCCGTGGGCCCCGAGCACCTCCGACCAGATCCGCGCCAGCGCGATCTGGCCGACCGCGGCGGCCGCCTGGCTTTCCTCCAGCTTCAGCGGGCCGCGCGGCAGCTTGAGGCGGCTGCGGCCAAGTGCGATCGAGCCCGAGGACACCACGAGCACGTCGCGGCCCTCGCGATGCAGCTTGGCCATGTCGTCGGCGAGCGCGGCGAGCCAGGAGGCGCGCACCTCGCCCTTGTCGGAATCGACCAGCAGGGCGGAGCCGACCTTGACGACGATGCGGCGGAATTGACTGAGTTCGGGGCTGGCCATGTGTGTTTGTATTGGCGCGTGTGACGAATTGCTCTGCATCGGAAACGGCGGAGCGACAGGCGGCGCCGGTTAAGGCCTGCTTTTGCAGCAGGACGATGGCCGGCGCAAGGCGGTCGAAATGGTAAACGGCGCTTGTCCGGGACGCTCGCCTGGCTCTAATTGTCGCCAACCATAATGGGCAAAGAGGAAACCGATGGATCGCCGCAACTTCATCGCCGGATGTCTCGGGTTGCCGCTGTTGGCGCAGGCGGGCGGATCGCAAGCGCAGGCCGGGCTGACAAAGATGATCTTCCCGTTCGCGGCGGGGGCGGGCGGCGACACGCTGTGCCGGCTGATCGCGCAGGAGATGGCGCCGGCGCTGCAGCGGACCATCGTGGTCGAGAACCGTACCGGCGGCGACGGCCTGATCGGCATCAAGGCGGTGAAGGGCGCGAGTGCCGACGGCAGCATGGTGCTGGTGACGACCGGGCCGACCATGTACCTGCTGCCGATGGTGGAGACGACGCCGAGCTTCGACACGGCCAGGGATTTTATGCCGGTGTCGCTGCTGGCGCGGTTCGAATTCGCGCTCGTGATCGGTCCGGGGATCGATGCCACGGATTTCAAGTCATTCGTGGCATGGCTGAAGGCGCATCCGGACAAGACGTCGTTCGGCGTGCCGAGCAACGGCACTATTCCGCATTTCGCCGGCTCGAAACTGGAGAAGGATCTCGGCATTCCCCTGAGCCGCGTGCCCTATCGCGGCAGCGCGCCGATTCTCAACGACCTCGTCGGCGGCCATCTGCCGTTCGGAATCACCACACTGGCCGATGCGCTGCCGCAGCATCGCGCCAAGGGCGTGAAGATCATCGCGGTCGCGAGCGCGGAACGTTCGCCCTTCGCGCCCGAGGTCCCGACGCTGAAGGAGAGCGGTATCGATCTCGTCGCGGATGCCTGGTACGGCATGTGGCTTCCCGCCGGCAGCCCGCCGGACTTCGCCGGCAAGCTCGGCGCCGCCGCGAGTGCCGCGCTCGCCAGGCCCGAGGTGAAGGAAAAGCTTACCGCGATCGGGCTGATCCCGGTCGGCAGCACCGCGGATGGCCTGACCAAGGAGCTCGCCGCGAACACGGCGTTCTGGCAGCCGATCGTGAAGGCGACGGGGTACAAGATCGAGAATTGAGGCGCTGCTTGTGCTCCATACTCCGCCGTCATGGCCGGGCTTGTCCCGGCCATCCACGCGCATCAGCGATCGACGCAAGACGTGGATGCCCGGGTCAAGCCCGGGCATGACGAGTGGAGAGAGCCGCGCGCTCTTTCTATCTCCGCATCCTAAGGGGCCGCAAAGCAGCGGCGTCTCGAAGGATGAAGGGCCAAGGTGCAGCGGGGGCCTGCATGGTTCGAGACGGCGCTTCGCGCCTCCTCACCATGAAGGTTTTAGAGCTTCGCGCGCTGCGCGATGCCGTCCTTGATCGACGCGAGCTCGGCTTCGTCCCAGACACCGATCAGGATCCCGCCCTTCACCTGGAGCTGGTTGTCGGCATAGTTAGCGATCTTCTCGCGCGGCGTGGTGATGTGATCGTTCGGATGCAGCGCCCAGTCGAACAGCTCGGCCTGAAGGCGCGCGATGATGCCGGCACACTCCGGATCGTCGCCGCGATCCAGAAACTCTTCCGGATCGGTTTCGAGATCATACAGCATCGGGCGGAAGCCGGAGGCGTGGATGTACTTCCAGCGGCCGTCGAACACCATGAACAGGCGGCAGCGCTCGATCGGCTGGTTCAGCTTCAACCGCACATCCTGCATGGCGTAGTCGTATTCGGAGAACGCGACCTTGCGCCAGTCGGACGGCCTCTCGCCGCGCAGCAGCGGCAGCAGCGAGCGTCCTTCGAGAATGTGGCCCGGCACCTTGCCGCCGAAATAATCGACGAAGGTCGGTACGAGGTCGATGCCTTCCACCAGCGCGTCGCTGCGCGTGCCACGCGTGGCGTCGGCTTCCCTGGAGGGATCGATGACGATCAACGGAATTTTCGCCGACTGCTCGTGGAACAGATCCTTCTCGCCCATCCAGTGATCGCCGAGATAGTCGCCATGATCGGAGGTGAACACGATCATGGTGCTGTCCAGCAGGCCGCGCGCCTCCAGAAACTTCATCAGCACGCCCATCTGGTCGTCGATCTGGGTGATCAGGCCCATATAGGTCGGGATCACCTTCTCGCGGGCCTCGTCGCGTGCCATGTTGCGGGAGTAGCGCATGTCCATGTAGGCGCCGAACACCGGATGCGGATTCTGGCGTTCGCGCTCGGAGCGGATCGCCGGGATCATGTCATCGGTCGAATACATGCTCGCGTAGGGTTCGGGAGCGATATAGGGCCAGTGCGGCTTGATGTAGGACAGATGCAGGCACCACGGCCTGCCGTCGGTCTCGGCCTCGCTGATGAAGTCCATCGCGCGCCGCGTCATGTAGGGCGTTTCGGAATGCTCGTCCGGCACGCGCGCGGCCTTGTCGGCATGCACCAGGAGCCAGCCGTTCTGCAGGGAGCCGTCGTCCGCCGCGCCTGAATTCGCCCAATGCTCCCAGGGATTGGTCGCCTCGAATCCCTGGCTGCGCAGGTACTCATCGTATTTCGGGCGCGGCCGTCCGGTCGGATGCAGGCCGTCGTCACGCTCATAAGGCTCGAACCCGCATTCGGCGACGTGCACGCCGATCATCGATTCCGGCGGGATGCCGAGCGCCTTCATGCCCTCGAGATCGGGCGCCATGTGGGTCTTGCCGACCAGCACGTTGCGCACGCCGATCTTCTTGAGGTGGTCGCCGAGCGTGGGCTCGCCGACGCGCAGCGGCCAGCCGTTCCAGTGCGAGCCGTGCGAGCGCATGTAGCGTCCGGTGTAGAACGACATCCGCGACGGGCCGCAGATCGGCGACTGCACATACGCCTTGCTGAAGAGCACGCCACGCTTGGCCATGGCGTCGATGTTGGGCGTCTTCAGCGTCGGATGGCCGGTACAGCCGAGATAGTCGTAGCGAAGCTGGTCGCACATGATCCAGAGAACGTTCTTCGCGCGCGCCATGCTTCGCCCCTGCCGTTTCTTGATCTTTTAATGCTGCGCTATCGCGGTCGCGATGACAAGCCAGTGATGCGCGCGCCCGCGGCCGCAGACTCCGCTGTCGTCCCTGCGAAAGCAGGGACCCATAACCCCAAGACGTAGTTTTGCGAAGGCTCGTCGTTCGGTACTACGACCATTCGCAATCTAGAGATCACGCGGTATGGGTCCCCGCCTTCGCGGGGACGACCGTGGGGAGAGAGATCAGGCTGACCACGGCTCCGCTTCGGCCGCGCTCTTCGCCTTGGCCGATACCGGGGCCTCGCCGATCACGTCGACAAGCGCGCGCAACGCTTCCTTCACGCCGTCGCCGGTGATGCCGGAGAGCAGCAGCGGTGTCTTCTTGGCGGCGCGCTTCAGCCGGTCCTTCTGCTTCTTCAACTCGTCCGGCTCGACCGCGTCGATCTTGTTCAGTGCGACGATCTCGATCTTGTCGGTGAGCAGCCCGCCATAGGCATTGAGCTCCGTGCGAACCGTCTTGTACGCCTTGCCGGCATGCTCGCAGGTCGCATCGACCAGATGCAGCAACACGCGGCAGCGCTCGACATGGCCGAGGAAGCGGTCGCCGAGGCCGGCGCCTTCATGCGCGCCTTCGATCAGACCGGGAATGTCCGCCAGCACGAATTCGCGGCCGTCGGAATTCACGACGCCGAGCTGCGGATGCAGCGTGGTGAAGGGATAATCGGCGATCTTCGGCTTGGCCGCGCTGACCTTGGAGAGGAAGGTCGACTTGCCGGCATTGGGCAGGCCGACCAGGCCGGCATCCGCGATCAGTTTCAGCCGCAGCCAGATCCAGCGCTCCTCGCCGGGCTGGCCGGGATTGGCGTTGCGTGGCGCGCGATTGGTCGACGACTTGAAATGCGCGTTGCCGAAGCCGCCATTGCCGCCCTCGGCCAGCACGAATTTTTCGCCGACATCAGTGAAGTCGTGGATCAGGGTCTCGCGATCCTCGTCGAAGATCTGCGTGCCCACGGGCACCTTCAGCACGATGGCCTTGCCGTTGGCGCCATGACGGTCCGAGCCCGAGCCGTTCTCGCCCTTCTGGGCCTTGAAATGCTGCTGGTAGCGGTAGTCGATCAGCGTGTTGAGGCCGTCGGCGACCTCGATGACCACGTTGCCGCCGCGGCCGCCATTGCCGCCGGAAGGACCGCCGAATTCGATGAACTTCTCGCGGCGGAACGCCACGCAGCCGTTCCCGCCGTCACCGGAGCGGATATAGACCTTTGCTTCGTCGAGGAATTTCATGGGCCATAGGTAGGGCAGGCGGTCCCGCGCGGCAACCCGGACTTATCCCTGAATCGGCCGAAATCCTGCGAATTTGACCCCGTGCTTAACCTGCAGGCCGTCTCCGGATCAGGAATTTCTGCATCCCCTCCAGCACCAGCTCCTTGCGCTGGTTGAATACGGTGCTTTTGAGCGTCACCGCGCCGGTCGTGCGACCCGGCACCAGCTCCGTGACCTCGAGCGCGGGATAGATGGTGTCGTCGGCGAACACCGGTTTGAGGAACCGGCTCGATTGTTCGAGGAAGCCGACCAGGGAGTCCTCGACCATGAACGGAAACAGGCCTGCGCCGGGCGCGGTGTGGATCAAGGTCTGGAAGCCGTGGGCGAGCAGATGCGGCATGCCGCGGCTGCGGCAATATTCCACGTCGTAATGCACGGGATGGGTGTCGCCGCTCGCGGTCTGGAAGGCGGCGAACACCGCCGAGGTCTGGGTGCGGCTCGGCAGCACGAAGCGCTCGCCGACCACGAAATCCTCAAACCAGCGTTGCGCGGGGATCATGCGATGCCGGGTCGGGTCGAAGTCGGTCATGTCCATGCTCTCTCGTTGGGGAGGCGCCTATCGCTATCGCGCCGCGAAGAGTGCGACAATCCGTTCAATCAGCAGATGCGGGCTTGTCCGGCGCGCTCACGTGATTAAAACGGCGCCAATGCCCTTCTTCAAGAATCTCTCCGCCTATGACGACCGCTCCGCGCGCCTGGCCGGCATTGCGCTGATGGTGCTGTCGATCTTCATGTTCTCGTTCGGCGATGCCATGGGCAAGTTCCTGGTCGGGACTTATTCGGTGGGGCAGCTGCTATTCCTGCGCGCCTGCGCGGCGCTGCTGCTGCTGTCGCCGTTGGTCTGGCGGCAGCGTCACCAGTTTCTGCATCTGGAGCGGCCGTGGCTCCAGCTGTTTCGTGTCGTGCTGTCGACGCTGGAAGTGGCCGCCTTCTTCCTCGCGACGGTCTATCTGCCGCTCGCCGACGTCATCACCTATTATCTCGCGGGCCCGATCTTCGTCACCGCGATGTCGGCGATCTTCCTGGGCGAGAAGGTCGGCTGGCGGCGCTGGACGGCGATCCTGATCGGCTTCTGCGGCGTGCTGATCGCGTTGCGGCCGTCGGCGCAGACGGTCAGCCTGCCGGCGCTGATCGCGCTCGGCGGCAGCCTGTCGTTTGCGACCCTGATGCTGATCACACGCAGCCTGCGCAAGACGCCCGACATCGTGATGGCGTCGTCGCAATTCATCGGCACGTTCTCGCTGGGTGCCGTGCTGTCGGCATTCCACTGGGTGCCGCCGACACCGGGCAGCCTCGCGATCTTCGCACTGGCGGGGTGCGTCTCGGTGACGGCGCTGTTCTGCGTCAACCGCTCGCTCAAGCTGGCACCGGCCAGCGTCGTGGTGCCCTATCAATATTCGATGATCGTCTGGGCCGTGATCTTCGGCTTCGTCGTGTTCGGCGACGTGCCGTCGATTGCCACCATCATCGGCGCCGCCATCATCATCGGCGCCGGGTTCTACATTTACTTACGCGAACGCGATCTCGGCCGCCCCAGCAACGAGGTGAATCCGCCAGCGTAGGTGCAGCTACACCGTCGTCCCGGGGCGCGCGAAGCGCGAGCCCGGGACCCATACCCACAGGACGTCGTTTTGCGATAACTCGGAGTGGGAGCTTTGCGCCACACTTCTCCCTGGGATTATGGGTCCCGGGCTCGCGACTTCGTCGCGCCCCGGGACGACAGTGGAGAATGGAGCAGCTCTCCGCCCTACCTCATCCGTCTCGCACTGCTCCAGTTCTTGAGCGACGGCCACACGCCGCGTGAGAGGCGGAAGCAATCGACCGGCGTGGACGAGCCCAGCGCGAGGAAGCGATGCAGCTGGACGCCGCTCCACTGGAAGCCGCACTTCTCCAGCACGTTGCGCGAGGCCGGATTGGTGACGCGCGCACCCGCATAGAGATGATCGTCCTCGAACTCCTCGAAGAAGAAGTCGATCGCGCCGCGCGCCGCCTCGGTGGCAAAGCCCTGGCCCCAATGCTCGACGCCGAGCCAGTAGCCGAGCTCGGCATTGTCGGGCGTGGAGCGGTCGATGCCGACCATGCCGACCGGCCCGGTGTCGTGCTCGATCAGGAACACGGTCTCGCTGCCGAGCGCGGCGGTGGCGCGGACGAATTCGACGGCGTCATCCTGCGAATAGGGGTGAGGAAGGCGACGGGTGTTTTCCGCGACACGGCGGTCGTTGGCGAGGTGGGCGATGGTCCTGACGTCGGCGAGAGTCGGGCGCCGCAACGTCAGCCGCTCGGTGGCGACGACGCTCGGTCTCGCCTCCCGCAAGGTCACGCTCGAGAAATCCTGCAACATGTCCGGCTCCGTCAAAGTCACTAAGTGAAAAGTGAGCAAGTCAAACGAAAGGGGAGGCCGGTTTCCCTGCCTCCCCTGGAGCCGTCTCGTGGACTCCGCCGGTTCGGTCAAGGACCCGGCGGACTCCAAATTTGGTCCACCGTCTATTCAGCCGCCTCGGCGATCGGGAGTACCGATACGAATGTGCGGCCGTTGGCTTTGGCTTGGAACGTGACGCGACCCTCGATCTTGGCGAACAGAGTGTGGTCCGTGCCCATGCCGACATTAAGGCCGGGATGCCAGGTGGTGCCGCGCTGACGCGCAATGATGTTGCCGGGAATCACGACTTCGCCGCCGAACGCCTTGATGCCGAGGCGCTTGCCCTTCGAATCGCGACCGTTGCGCGATGATCCGCCTGCTTTTTTGTGAGCCATGGCTCGTCTCCAAAATCCTGCGTATTTCTAGATCAATTCCTTGACGGAATCATTTCACAATTTCTCACGCATCAATTCGTGATTGCGCGTGATCAAATTATGCGGCGGCTTCTTCCTTCGCCTCTTCCTTGGCGACCTTCTCCCGCTTCGGACGCGGGCCCTTGGTGGGCTTGGCGCCGTCCGTCAGGATCTCGGAGATACGGAGGACCGTGATCTCGTCGCGATAGCCGCGCTTGCGGCGCGAATTCTTGCGGCGGCGCTTCTTGAACGCGATGACCTTCGGCCCGCGCTTGTGGTCGAGCACCTCGACCGCAACGGACGCGCCTGCGACCGTCGGGACGCCCAGGACCGGCGTGTCACCGCCGAGCACCAGAACTTCATTCAGCTGTATGATCGAGCCGACTTCGCCTTCGATCTTGCCTACTTCGAGAACATCATCCGGCACGACGCGGTATTGCTTGCCGCCGGTTTTGATGACTGCGAACATCGTTTTTTCTCCGTGTTCAAATCCCGGCCTCGCGACGAGACTCGTCCGGGCCGGCTTTTTGTCAGTCGCTATGGGTTTATGCGCGTTTTGTGCGGGCGGGAGTTATCCCTTTGAAAACCCACGCAAAAACAAACAGCGCGAGAAACGCCCCGCGCCGGTTGCGGGGACTTATAGCCGCAGATCGCCGCAAGTCAAGGAAAACCACCGAAAACGGCCCGGATTTGAAGGATTTGGGCCGTCGGCCGGCCCGGACTCGAATCTCGGCCGGCGCTGCAACTTCCGGGTTCCCGCGCCGTTGTCCCGGCCGGAACAGCTAACCGGGCAGGGCTTTCATGGCAACGGACGAACTGGTCAAGACGACGACGGGCATCGCCGCCCACGGCGCGGCGCGGCTGCCGTCGGTGGACATCGACAGCTTCAACATCGAGATGAAGGACGAGGACGGTTTCCTCGGCGACCGCGCCAGCAAGGGCGCGTTCCGCGAAATCCTCGAGCGCTGGCGCAAGCCGCTGCGCAAGTCCGGCGAGGACCCGTTCGGCAAGGAGCCATCGGATGAGATCAGCAAGAAGACGCTGGACGCCATCCTGATCGGCGATGACACCGAGGCCTGGGCCGTGGTGCATAGCGCCATCGAGGACTTTGCCCAGGAGCTCGCTTACGTCACCCGTCGCTTCCTCAAGAGCAAGGCCTGGGCGAAGACCGAGCGCATCGTCGTCGGCGGCGGCTTCCGCGATTCACGGCTCGGGGAGCTTGCGATCGCGCGCACCGAGATCATCCTCAAGGCCGAGGATTTCAAGATCGACATGGTGCCGATCCGCGCCCATCCCGATGAAGCCGGATTGATCGGCACACTGCATCTGGCGCCGTCATGGATATTCGAGGCCCATGACAGCATCCTCGCCGTCGACATCGGCGGCACCAACATCCGCTGCGGCCTGGTGGAGACCGGCTGGAAGAAGGCCAAGGACCTCTCGAAGGCCAAGGTGGTGAAATCCGAGCTGTGGCGTCATGCCGATGACGAGCCGACCCGCGAGGGTGCGGTGAAGCGGCTCACCAAGATGCTGAAGGGGCTGATCACCGAGGCCGAGAAAGACGGCTACAGGCTCGCGCCGTTCATCGGCATCGCCTGTCCCGGCGTGATCAACGAGGACGGCTCGATCGAGAAGGGCGCGCAGAACCTGCCGGGCAATTGGGAGAGCAGCAAGTTCAACCTGCCGGCGAGCCTGATCGAGGGCATCCCCGAGATCGGCGAGCACGACACCGCGATCCTGATGCACAATGACGGCGTGGTTCAGGGCCTCTCCGAGGTCCCGTTCATGCAGGATGTCGATCGCTGGGGCGTACTCACCATCGGCACCGGGCTCGGCAATGCCCGCTTCACCAACCGCCGCAAGGAGAACGGCAACGGAAAAGACCGGGATTCTACTGAGAACGGCAAGAAAAAGGGTAAGGCGGACAAGGAGTAACCTTGACTGGTTAGGTTAAGGACCGGATTGCGTTGCGGCGCACAGGACACTCGCTACGGTCGAATCG
This sequence comes from Bradyrhizobium sp. Mp27, assembly GCF_029953005.1. Classification (NCBI taxonomy): domain Bacteria; kingdom Pseudomonadati; phylum Pseudomonadota; class Alphaproteobacteria; order Hyphomicrobiales; family Nitrobacteraceae; genus Bradyrhizobium; species Bradyrhizobium sp. Mp27. Next base: position 19,786 of record NZ_JASAUS010000039.1, read on the forward strand.
TCGCCTCACCCTGGCCGGCGAAGCCGCCCTTCCCAGCCAGTATTTCAATGAGCGGCACGGGACCGCCAGTGTTTACCGCGTCTGGCGGTCCCACCCCTGTCTTCAGCTCCAGCCGATCCGCTGAAAGAACGCCGCGATCTCCGCGGCCGCGCGATCCGGATCTTCCCGATGCGGGAAGTGGCCGACGCCCGGAAACATCGCGACGTCGAGATCGCCAAACGTCTCGCCGAGACGATCGGTCCAGGCATAGGGAAACAGCGGGTCGTGCTCGGCCCAGCGCACGCAGGTCGGCACCTTGATTGGTGCCAGCTGCGGGACTTCGCCCTTCATCATCGCGACCCGCCCGGCATGCGAGGCGCGATAATGCGCAAAGCCGCCGGCGAGGTTGCCTTCCCTAAAGAAATTGTCGGCGAAGGCATCGAGAACATCGTCGAACGCGTTCTTCCGATGCGCCCAACCTTTGAGGAAGTGACCGATATAGAGCCGGCAGCTTTCGCGGCTCGCCCCGACCAGCGCCGGCGCCATCTCCATCTGGTGGAAAGATTGATACCAGATGTGGTTGAGCCTATCAGGCGCCGCCATGCGCGGCCCGATGCCGGGATAGACGAAGTCGAAGAAGAACAGCCCCGCGAGCCGCTCGCCCGCCTGTCGGGCCAGCGGCTGCATCACGGCGCCGCCGACGTCATGGCCGACCACGGCGAATCGGTCGATGCCGAGCCCGTCCATCAGCGCCAGCATGTCCGCCGCATGGCCATCCGGCCCATAAGGCCCGTCCGGCTTGTCGCTGTCGCCGAAGCCGCGCAGATCGGGCGCGATCAGCATGAAACGGTCCGAAAGCCTTGATATCACCGGCTCCCAGGTCAGCCAGAACTCCGGCCAACCATGCAGCAAAGCAGCGGTTTGCCGCTGCCGGCGCGGACCAGGTGGAAATCGGCGCCATTGGCGGTGATCGTGAGATGCTCCACGGCAGTTCCTCCCGGCGATTGGAGCGTTTTCGAGCGAAGCGGACACCGGTTCGCGTCAGGAAAACGGGTCAAAACAAGAATCTGGAGCACCGTTCCGATTCACCGGAACGGAAGCGGCTCCAGGGCAGGGGCTGAAAGAGGCAGCGGATTTTCCCCTTTCGCGCCTTGTCTGGCCCGCCATCCTCGCCTATTAACGCCCCCAACCACAGGGGCCCTGCTCCTTACTTGGCGCCTTCAGGAGAGGTGGCAGAGTGGTTGAATGCACCGCACTCGAAATGCGGCATAGGTGCAAGCCTATCGGGGGTTCGAATCCCTCCCTCTCCGCCAAAACATTAGCAAAATCAGCTAGTTAGATTGATTGTCGTCATTCAGCGCACAGTTGAACGTACAATGCGCTCTCGGCGCCTGCGTCGCGAGGCCGCGGAGCTTGAGCAGATTTGGAATGGGCTGACCGGGTAGGGACGGGCAGTTCTCCATACCCACGACCGGCAGTAGTTCGCGCTCGTTCCGCGCCGCTAGGAATCGATAATTTGACTCTCGCCTTAGCCGCGTTTCGATGGCGGCATGCCTCGTCCTAAACGCCGCACATCAACGCACGCAGATGGCCGGCCGCTCAAGATCACCTTCGGCGAGATGCGAGAGATGGGTGTGCGCGGCGTCTTGATCTATTGCCATTGTGGCCATCACGTCGCCCTGGACGCCGACCGCTGGCCTGACACTGTGAGGCTATCCGATCTCGAGCCGCGGTTCGTTTGCTGGGGTTGCGGCAATCGCGGCGCCGAGGTTCGGCCAGACTTCGACCGAGGTAACCCACAGCTCGCAATCATGGGGTACCGAAACGCGACATGACCAAGGGCCGGGGCGGCGCAAGCTGAAGCAATGAAAGACACCGCCAACTGAGGCGGCCTCAAATCATTTTGTCGATCTCGCGAGCGCGCCTCTCCATTAGGTCCGCGAACAGTTGCAAGACCTTCTCCGTTTCGGGAGGGAACACACATGCAAGCTTGCGAAGCTCAGCAAGGTCCGCCTGTATCTCGATAAGCTCATCAAGTGCGGTTGGTGTCATACCGGCGGCTGTAATCCGGGTGATCTCAGCCACTCGCTGATGTGCGAGGCGGTTTCAGCCTGCCGTGCTTTCCTTTCGACGGCTTCGCGCAGATTGCCATGCGGAAGCAATTCGGCTTGTTCATGCAGGCGCTTCGCCTCTTCGGCGAGACGTCCTTCAAGCGATTTGGTTTGCGTGGAATGGCGACGCATGGCGCTGCTCCTATCTAGAGGAGGCGGGAGCGCTAATGGCGTTCTCATCACCGATGAAAGCCAGGGGCCGCGCGGTGATAGGTGTTTGTTAACACCTATCGCGGGCCGAATCTGGGCAAAATTGACCAGCGCACCCACAAAGCGAATTAGCTCATGGGAAAAGCCGCAGCGTGGTTCCAACACACACACACACACACACACCCACACTGCGGCATTCCCGGACAACTAAAAATTGTTTGATGCTTAAATCGCGCCGGTGTTCTCACAGTAGAACACCCCGTTCCGAAAATGCATCCGTACGACTACCGGAGTCCGCTGTTTTACCCATTGTCGTTAGAGATCGAACGTGGCACGGCTCGCTTTCCAGCCCCCAATGCTCCCGGCTGCCGATCCAATTGCGGATTGGAGCGCCGGGAGTGCTAGGCCCGCCAGTGAACCGGCGGGCCTTTTGCTGTCAGATGCCAGAGACCTTCTTCCCAGCGATCGCGAGGCACAAGCTGAGCTTGAAGCACAGCCGGCCGACGTAGAGCCGGATCAGGCGCACTCGTTGCCCCCGATCAGGACAATCTTCGCTTGCGGCCTTGCTGGCTCGGTCAGCTTTTCCTTCAGATCTTCAACCCGTTTTAGGACATCAAAGATGCTGAATGAGAGCATTTCCGCATCACGTCGCGGCATGCTGAAAACCTCAGGATCAGGGTCTCCTCCGAGCAGACTTTCATGCGCGCCAATCGCAACCAGAACCATCTGCCTGATTTCGTGAAGCGCGTTGTCAATGTCATTCACGTCCATCAATTCGCCCTCCCGGTTTCGAGCGCAATCAGGTCGGGCGAGATGGTGTCTCGGTCGGTACCTGCCGCCATGTAGGCAAGCGTCACCATCAACTCGGCCGGCAGGATCAGCTTCACCACCACTTGCTGATAGCCGGTGCTGTCGACACTCGGCACCGTGAACACCAACCGGCGGTTCGGCCCCAGCGTATCTATCCGGGCTAGGCCGTGGCAGTAGATATCGCAGGCCTGATCTATCAAGAGATTTTTGTCCATCACATCACCGGCTGGTTTTCCGGTCATGGCTGCACCCACAGCAGCGAGTGCACCAGCAGCGAGCCGGAGCAGATGGTCAGCACCGCCACCAGCGGTACTGGCGCGACGGGACGGTTCATAAGCCGGCGAAGTCGGGCAAATCCAGACGTGATTGTGGTATCGTGAGTGTCAGATCTAGTCACGGGTCACTCCTTGACTGGGTTTAGAGCCGGGGCGGAAGTTGACGCTTCCCCTCGGCTTGCTTTTCCTGTATACGAAAAGTCATGACCAAACAAGAGAAGTCTGTACACAAAAAGTCCATGGGGCGCCCACCCGGCATCAAGTATGGCGGGACAATCCCCGCCCGGTTCGAGATTCAGACCATGAAAGCGCTCGACACTTGGGCAGGAAAACACGACGTTTCACGGTCAGAAGCCATCCGCCGCCTTGTCGAGCTGGGGCTGAAGGCGAAGTCCAAGGGCGGTTAATCGCTTTTGGCCGCTTTAGCTGGGGTTAAATACTCCCCAAGGTTGAATCCGCGCTCGATTTCGTCAAATACTGGCCAATGTGACGATCCCGTTACCTATTATTAATAGTATCAGTTCTTGATACGTTCAGTATTGCGGAACGTATCAGGGATCGATACGTTAGCGAGCAATCGATGGCCATTCGGTCTTTCAAGGACGCCAACACCAAGGCGGTTTTTGACGGCAACTGCCCCCGCGGGTTCCCGACAACAATTGTCAGGGTGGCTCGTCGGAAAGTCCGAATGGTTGACGCTGCAAAGGGGCTATTCGATCTGAAAGCACCGCCAAACAACAAGCTTCATGAACTGGAAAAAGATCGCAAAGGACAGCACGCGATTTGGATCAACAAACAGTTCCGAGTTTGCTTTGTTTGGAGAGATGGCGAAGCGTATGACGTTGAGATCGTAGATTATCACGACTAAGTAGGAGGGTTAAGAAATGGCAAAGTTGAAGCCACTGCACCCGGGAGAGGTCCTGCGGGAAGAATTTATGGAGCCCTACGGCCTAACTCCGTACGCCCTTGCGAACCTGTGCCATATCCCGCGCACTCGCATTGAGCGCATTGCCCGGGAGGAAACGGGTATTACGGCTGATACCGCATTGCGTCTCGCAAAGGTATTCGGCACCACGCCCGACTTCTGGCTTACGCTGCAATCGAGGTTTGAGGTCGAAAAGACCGGCGCCGAGATTGCTAGCGAGCTGAAGCAGATCAAACCACGTGAATTGGTAGCGGCCTAAACGGCCGTTACCAATGCTCGCAATAGTGCATAGCTCTTGTAGGTCAGCGGCCGGTTAAAATCGCTGCCGCTCCTGGTCGCCCGGTAGCGCCGCCAGAGCAACCGGTTCGCGACCTTGGCCTCGGTTTCGTCGTCACCCATTTTTGCGCTATATCCGATTTGCAAGCCGCCGTTCGGCACGAAAAATGTATCACCCTCTCGACCGACCGATATCTCCCCAGAAGCAGCGGATAATCGAGCGCGCGAACAAATTGCGGGGCATGTTGGTGGGCTCCTATTCTCAGGTGGAGTACTTGCTTGGTAACTTGTGGGTGTCGATGGAGCAGGTTGATCCGTATTTCACCAAGCGTAATGAATTTCCTTACCGTCTACCGAGCAGGGTCAAGGCAATCAGACAGCTACTTGATGTTCCCCACGGACCGCTATTTCAATTCCGTGCGAAGGCTGTTGAGCTGCTGGACGAGATGGACGCCTACGAAAGGCACCGGCGCATGATGGCACACGGGTATATGGAGGTGGAGCACTCAGCGAGCGGGCATCTTGTGCGCGTAAGGTTTTACGAACCAACGAAGGATGACACTGCCAATGAGGTGCACACAGAAATGTCGCTCAATAAAATGGAGGCAGACGCCAAGAAAGCCGCCGATTTCGCCGGGCGCTGGATGCGTCTCCAGTTCGATATTCACGCTCAATTTGGTTGGGTTGCACCAGCTACTACTCTGAGATCGCATAAATCCCAGGGGATTGTCGTTCAATCTCGCCGGCGTCCGTCTTGATTTTCCCCCGCGAATCCTCTTCCGCCTCCACAAGCGCAGAATTGCGCTGCGGAAGGGCACGCCTGAGTCGAGGCGCTAACGTGGCGAGACGGCCTTATCGCGCCCAGACGAAGTCTTTCACCCGTGAATCTGCACGGAAGGCATCCCGATCAAAGGCGATCGATATCCGAGGTGCTTCGCACACTGCGCGGACTCCATTGGAGTCTAAATGAAGTTTCCAGCTCTGGCGGTCGACTGGCTCATGCTTTGCAAACGCCTCGGGGCTTAGGATTGCAAAGTTCGGCCCCTTTTCGGGGTCTCGAACTGACGTGTACTTGATGACCTGGATGGCAGCCTCACGCGCGCTGTCAGCGACTGCTTGGGCAGTGGTATAATCGACGAGGTCGTAGAGCGGCGCGTGGTCAATAAACGGAGGCGCAGTAAGGTCCAAAGCCCGATTTGTGGCAATTTCGACCGCAAGGGCTGTATATTCTCCCGGATTCTGCGGCCAAGGTGTCCCAGGAGATTCCGCGAAGAAGAGCAAACGATAAAAGGCCATCTCAGCGATGGCGGTGCCTGAATGTTCTGCGGCGTAAAACACGCCGTCGGCTGCATTCGGGCGCCGAAACCTGCTCCCATTGGGATTTTTGGCGCTATAGCGGAACGGCGTCATCAAAAGGAAGTGGAGAGCTTCGCAACCAGCCGGTACCGACGGTTTTGTTTCGTCTATCAAGCGCTCAAGAATTTCTTGCTCTGCCAGTGTATCCGTTACCTTCATTGTCGAGGCTTGGTGCTGCGCCTCGACAATTCGCCAGGATCTGGACGTTAGCGTTGAGGCCTTAGATGATAGCTCTTCTGGCGTCCAAATATCGGATTGCATCAACCAGGCCCTGCACCTTCTGGATCATTTCGATCGGCCGAGCCTTGAGCGCAGTATTTTCGTTTCTCAGCCATTCGCCGGCTGTTTTATCATCACCACTTACAATTGCATCAAGTGATCGATAAAGCCGAACAAACAGAACAGCGAGTTCGAGCGGCTTACCCCGCTCGAGAACATACTCCCCGGTTTTCATGCGAGAGATGGCTGATTCGGAAAGGCCCAACACATTGGCCAAAATGCGCTGCGACATACCAAGGCGGTCGGCAGCCCTAATTGTTGCCTTGGTTAGAACCACTCCCTTAGAGGGCTCTCGGACCGCTTCCATTGACGGTAACATGTCACCATCTCCCCTATCTGTGGAAAGAATAAGCCTTGGTTCTTTCATTAGCAAGTAAATAGCTAATGGCTGATTAAGTTCCGTCGCCCCCCCCCCGGTTTCGGGGCAGCGCCAAGCCGTGCTCGCCATCACGCTATTCCCGCGTTCGGATACACCATCGGCCGATTGAAGTTGCTGTTGGCGACCACAGGCGCCCCGCCAGGCTCGCTGAAGCACAGCGCCGCCGCGTCGCCCTCGTCGGGGCTCGGCATGCCCCGCTTCTTCATGTCGTCCTTGCTCTCCAGGACCAGCCGGCCGTCACTCATGTAGCGGTAGCCGGGGCCGCAAATGTCCGTTTGCAGGCTGTCACTGTCCGGCAATGAGAAGCTGGAGCCCTCCAGCGCGGTCTTCAAATGCGACCACATCTCAGCCCGACGGTTGGCGGGGCCGCCCGATGGCTTGCCGCTGTCGTCCAACGGTGGAGGCTCGACGGGCTTTGAGCCGAAGTTGACGGCATTGAGCAAACCACTGCCGAACGAACCGCCGTAGCCTTGCTCTACCAAACGGTCATAGATGCCGGCGCCGAGGCCGCCAACGTCGATATTGACCTTGGCGGGCTTGTCGTCCCGCATGATCTGAGCCACCCAGCCGGCAACCTGCATGGTGTCAAGGCCGTGGCGCTTCTCGATCTTCTCGATACTGCTGCCGCGGCGCCAGGCGATGGCCGTGCTGTCTGCGCCGAACCGGGCAGGATCGACTCCAACAATCAGCGGTCCCGTCCCCTTGTGGTCGCTCTTGCGAGCCCGCAGCACCAGTTCATGCGGAATGAAGCTGTCGAAGCTGGACGCAAGGAAAGCCTCATCCGGGGTTAGCGGATACTCCCGCTTGAAATAGTTGATGTCGCCCTTGTCTGCGATCTTGCAGCGGCGCCAATAGATCTGCTCGGCGTCCAGCTTGTGCAACTCGGCGAGCTGCTTTTCCTCGGTGCTCATGACGAAGTCGTCGGGGAGGGCCTTGCGGTAGGTCGGATCTTCCGACCACGGCAGGAACACCGCGAGGAAGCTGTTCTCGCCAGCCAGTGCCTTGCACCAGAACTGGTGAAATTCATCGCCGAATTGATTGCCCGTTGTCTCCACAATGATCTCGGTATCTGGCAGGTCCGGCACCGTTTCCATCAGCGCCGCAAGCTGTTCCTTCAGGTTGACCCAGAAGGCAGCCTCGGAGGCGTGTAGAGCCTGGGCCGTTGACGATCGGCCGGCGCCGTCTTCGGTCGCAACCGAGACCAGATAGCCGCTGTCTATGTTGCTGAACTTCAGCTCCTCGGCATTCGAGGCGCCAGTCACCGGTCGCATGTCATCCGGCATCAGGTCATGCATGCGCTTGACGAGGCCGAACAGGTTTCGGACGGCCGGCTTCTCGTGGGCCACGATCGCAGTCAGGAAGCCCGGCTTCTTGATCGTCTTGTGATAGTAGCGGCCGGCAACGTAGGTACTCACGCCTTCCTGCCGGGCCTTCAGCACCACGATTCGGACCATGCCAGTCTTGGCGCGTTGCTCCTCAATGATCGCGTGTAGCTTGCGCTGCACCGGGTTGAATTTGAACGGCACGACGCCGCCGGCCTTGGGCCGGATCTTCAGGTAGTGCTCGGCGAAATACTCCAGGTCGCCGTCAAGCCGCTCTGCATGATCCAGCGCCCCGCTGATCGAGTCCGTCCAGTGCGTCATATCAATGCTGTGTATGGCCATCGCTCGAGGTCTCGGCCTCGAAAGCACGCAATGCGGCTCGCGCCTCCTCCACCGTCACTCCCATCTGACTCGCAACATGCTCGGCGATGCGAGTGCGCTCTGCTAGGTCCGCCATGAATTTCGGATCAGTCAGCCCGCTGAGGATGCCACTCATTTCTTTTCCTCCAGGAGAGCCGCCGCTTGCTTGCAGGGGCACCCCCAAGCCTTGCCCTCGAGTTCGCGGCGCAACACGGGCGGCGGGATAGAGAAGTTTGTCTCAGCGCGAAGCTCCTCCACGCGCCTGTCAATCAGGGCGTCCGCCTCGATCTGAATTTCCTTGATCCGCTCGATCAGCGTCTTCTGCTTCAACATTCTTGCCCTCAATCTCTTTCAGCTTTTTGCGCGCATCCGCAGCCTCTTGCTGCGCCCGCTTGATTGCTCTGGTCTGGTCCTTGTCGCACAAGGACAGATATTGCTGCACGTCATACGGAAGGTCGCTGAAGTGTGGCCGCTTAGCCTTTGGCCACGATAGCGGCGCTTCAATCTTGGCAAGGTGGTTCAGTGCAGCCGACACCGGATAACCCGATGTCGGATCTGCCTGCCCCCGCCGCACATGGCACCGAGAAATCTCGACCACCATCCGCGCCAAATCGTGAATTTCAAGATGCCCGCGCTCCAGGACAAACAGCGCGATCGAAGCAGGACGGGCCGGAAGCGATGCAACGCTCCTCTGCTTGCACCAGGCGACAAACTCTGCCGGCAAGTTGCCGTGTCCTAGATCAACCGGCGGGCCGATCTGCCTTGCGACCGCCGCGCTGATGGACCGCGCGTGATGCTCGGCCTCCTCCAGCTCGGCATTGACCAGGGCCTTGAGGACCGGGCTACTCAACGGCCGGCCTTTCGCAACGTGTGATGAACCTGCTGCATATTCCGGCGAAGCGTCACCAGCTCGTGATACTTCCGCAAGTCGGAGGTATCAGCGTTTTGATAGTCCTTGTCGATCTGATCCAGGAAGGTCGACCGTTTGGCGTAGCCGTACAGTTGAAACTCCTGCAACATTCCGTCAGGGGTCATCTCCTCCCCGTCCCAGTTCTTTGAAACGTCACGCGCCCTATCGACAAAATTGCGGTCGTCGTCCGCCATTGGTTATCTCCGTGCTTTCCTGGCTGTGTAGAGTTTGAAGACGTCCTCGGCGTCGCCGGTTGCGGTCGCTCTCTGCCTGAGGGCGACGATCTCGCTCATGTCTCGGTCGCCGGCTGTTCTGGCAACACCAGGCCTCTGGACAGAGGGGACGGGCCTGGGGATGGCCTTCGCGGGCGCCTTCTTCATCGCGTGGGATTTGGCAGCTGTCACCATCATCGCCTGCACCTCCGCACTGCGCAGGATCGGGTGATCGATCATGGCCTTGCCGAGGGTCTCGCGATCGAGGCCGAGCGACTTGGCGTAGTCCGCCACTTCCTCCGCCACTTGATTTGTAATTTCGATTCCCATGGTCTTGAGGCGAGCATCTTCCGCCTTCGCCCAGGTTTCGATCTGTTGGCGCTCGATGGAGGCCTGCTGCTGCGCAGCCTGCTGCTGCGCCTGGACGATCGTGTGCGTGCGGGCGAGGATGCTCATGGCCTTCTGAAAGGCCGGCGGATCAACCTGCGCAAGCAGCTCCATTCCCTGCTCGAACTGCGCCGGTTCCAGACCCAGGAGATGCGGGACAACCTCACCAAGAGTCGCCAACGTGTGCAGTCGCGCGTTCTCAAGGCCATCTGAATAAGCCTTGGTTACCTGCTCGGCCTTGGTAAACTCCTCCGCGATGGCCTGCCGAACCTGCGGATGCTTCAGCGCCTTCTCCACCTCGGGGTGGAGCTGGCCATCTGCCGGTTCAACATAAGGCTCCTCAGCAGCCGCCTCTGGAGCGGGCGCCTTGTCGGCACCCAGCTCAACGCCGTAATGCTCGGCAAGCTTTGGGTCGCCGTTGATCTTTTCGGCGCGAGCCCTGTCGATCTGGTCTCTGGTCTGTTCAATACCCAGGAGTTCGCGACCGGCTCGCTCGAAGGAAATTGACTGCGTGAGCGCATCGTGTGCCTGTTCGGGCGTGATGGCGAGATTGGGCTCGACCTTCTCGCCGGTATCGGCATAGGTCAGCTCACGAGTTACGATCTGGCCGTCAGTATCCCCACGCTTGCGCTTGTATTCCTCATAAACCGCCTCCGCTGAATCAGCTGCGGGCGGCGCGGCCGGGGTCTTTACGTGCGTATAACCCTGATCGGCCTCCACGCCTTGAAGGCCGAACTTTTCCTCGCCGCCAGCGAACTGCCCCAAGGAATCCCTCGGAACGTCGACTGTCGAGGTTTCCATTTCGCTCATCAGCGCTTCTTCCCTCCGGCGGGCTTCGGCGTGGTAGCCTTGCGGATGACTGCGGATTCAACAGCCCTGTATTCCTTCCGGCTCGTATCCCCGCGCCGAAAGCTATCGTCAGCTTGCTGCAGATCTTCCAGGTCTCGCATCAGTTCTTTACCCATCGTGCGTTCCTTCCGTGTTGACCGGCGGTGTTGCCGGGGTTGAGTGAATTAAGGCTCGGCTGTCGGTTTATCGCGCCGGTACATCCGCGGTCGCGATTGGTCCGCCCTGAGCCTCCCCGCCCTCGATACGGGAGTCGTACAGGGCGCCTGCGCTGGGAGCGGGCCTTGGAGTGGGGTCGAACCCGGCCTCGCGTAGAGCCTCCGCTAGGGCTTGGCGAGCCCATTCCGCGGGCTTACTGCCGGCAGCCAATGCGGCCTTGTCGATCAGGGATCGAAAGCCGGGCAGCACCTGGACGGTCAGGGCCTCGCTGTAGCGAATGACCTGGGTCATGAAAGGATCTCCGTAACGTAGAGCGTGCCGCCGGCAGAGACCTGCGTAGCTTTGACGACTTGGCCGGGGCTTACAGTGAAAACCTCAGAATACGGGCTGGCCGGCATGTAGGCCCCCGACGTGCTCGATGGCGTGCTGCCATCGGTGGTCACGAAAGCATCGGTCGTGACGACAACGCGAACCTTGTAGGTCTGAGAGCCGATCGCGCTCGTAGTCCCAGCGGTGCCCGTATAGGCAACGTTCTTTCCCGGACCGGTCCGGCCGGTGCCGATAAACTGCGTCATCACTCGGCTCGCCCCGCCTCAACAGGCCGAATGCTGGGCGCGCTGATCTTCCAGCCGCGCTGCTGCATCAGCTCGAATACGGTGCGGGCTTCCATGTTGGAAAGCCGGACAAGCGGCGACGTGCTCTGAAGCATCAGCACCATCTCGCTCAATTCATTGTCGGTAAGCATCGTCGCGTCCTCGTGTGCAAATCACTCACGAGGAATCTAGGGAAATACCTCCGGAAACGCCACGACATTTGTACGTAGCGCGTTACGTAGCGAGAACGCCTGATAAAGATAATGCGTTATTTGCCTGCTTTTGGCTTCTCTGGGAGGAATATGGTTCCGCCTAATCCAGTCTTTCCACCTTCGGCAGATCCTTCGCGACGCGCGCTCTTAGATCTTCCTCGATCCAACCGAACACGGTCTCCGGGTCGATCGCCGCTGCCGTCGCCTGGATCAGTCCCACGAGCCGGCGCATCATCTGCATCTCGGCGGAGTCCATCGGGCCGGTGCGGTTCTCGATCGAGACCGCGATGTCCTTCGGGATGATGCTGAAGAGGACGCGGAGATAGGTGCTCGGGTCGGTGGCCCTCACACGCTCCAGGGTCGTCTTGCCATGCGTCGTCCAGTCCGCCAGCGCATCGGCGCATGCAGCCTCGGAGAACTTGCTACGGGCTCCCTGAGGCCTGCCAAGGGGGTTGCCAGACTGGCCCGGCTTCCATGCCGTCTTTGCAAGCTGTTTGTTCACGTCGATTCTTCTCCTGTTGGTCTAAACCTCCTCCTCGGAGGTAGAGGTTTTTGGTCTTGGTCACGCTTGGTCACGGTAACGGTCACGTCACGGTAACGGTTGGTCATGGTCACGCGGTCACGTCACGGTTCACCCCCCTATAAGGGGGTGACCGGACGTTACCTGACCCGTTACTGATACCGGCTCTTGCCGGCTGCCGAAGATGGAATTGAATTCCGCTGCGGAATCGAATTCGGCGAACATCCGGTTAAGGGGCTCTTCCCAGTCACCGGGTGCCGGCTGCCGATAAAGGACCATTGATCGATACCAGCATGTTGCGTCCGTCTCCCAGAACCATGGCCACACCGCCGTCGGGTCCGATCGCACCAGATTCCAGACTGGCTTGCCCATTGCGCCGGCAAGGTGAGCAACCGCTGTGTCGACGGTGACGACGAGGTCAAGCTGATCGATGATCGATGCGGTGTCGGCGAAGTCCATGACGTGGGGCATGGGGTCGATGGCACCGAGACGGTGAAGCTCTGCGGTGTCGTCGTGTTCCTTTTGCAGGGAAACCAGATTGACGCCCGGTCGTGCCAGCGGCGCGAGTTGGTGGAGCGCTATGGACTTTCTGCGGCCGAACTCCTGGTGGGATCTTCCCGAGATCCAGCAGATACCGACGTTGCGCCCGCGGTTCTTCCTGGGCACCACGGCAGAGAATGGTTCGAGCGGAGAACCATTCTTGAGGTACGCCCCCCGGCAAGGCAGCGTCTGCTCATCCATCCCAGATGGAAGCGGGGCACGCTCGCCCGGCTGCCAGACGCAGGTTAGGCCCGCCGTCACGAACATCGGGACTGCGAACAGCGAGCAAACGTAGTCGGCTGCCCACGGCAAGGGATCGAACTGCGGCACCTCGCCGAACTCGTACAGGTCGGGGCCATATTGCACGATCACAGCGTCGGCAAACGGCAGGCTCTGAGCCAGGCGAAACATCGGAGCACGCACCGAGACGATCACCCGGGCGCCGAGGTCTTTGACCGGCTTGGCGAACCGCAGCAAAAGGATTTCGTCTCCGAAACCCAATTCGCTGTAGAGTAGGATGGTCTTTCCCTCGAGAGATTGGCCGTGCCAGACGATCGGAGCGCGGTCAGCCATTGACCCTCCACACGCCGGCATATTCTCGCACCAGGCCCTTGTCCTTCAGCGCCATACGAGCCTCGTAGTGGCGCTGCTTGGTGGCGATGCCGTTCTCCTTGGCGAGATCGTTCCACGCCTCCATGGTCAGCCCTGTTGGCCCGGCGTCAGACAGAAGCCGATACATGACGCGCTGATTGGTGGAGAGTTTCGGCTCGGCGGATTTCCTCTCAGATTGAGAGGAAATATCCTCATCACTCACGATGTTGACCGTGCGCGGGTCGCCATCCTCGTCGGTGCCGAACTCGATTATCTCCGACGCGAACGAGAAAAGCGGGCCATCCGGTATATCGTTGGCCTTGGTGACCGTCGCAGTCTTGATGGTGTCGCCGCCGATCGTCACCAGCACGTCAACGTCACCGTATAGGGCATTGGAGCCGCGCGCTCCTCTGGCCTCGTCCTTGCCCGTATGACCAATCAGGGCGATGTGCGGATTTCCAAGCGCATCCTTGATGCGCTGGAGATTGGCGAACACCCGCCCTTGGTCTTTCGCGCTGTTTTCATCGCCGCCGCCGGCAGCAATCATCTTGGCGAAGGTGTCGAAGATCAACAGCCCCGCGCAATGGCACTCGGGGAGTTGGCTGAAGTATTTTTCGGCGCGCTCCACAGCCTCCACCACCATCGGCACGGTTGCCGGGTTCATCATGTCAAGCATTCCGCTTTGCACGACGATGGGAATGGGGTGGCTTTCAGGTAGCCCCATTTTGCGACGGTGAGCGATCAGCCGACGCTTGACCAAATCGGCGCGCTCAAGAGCAAAGTAAACCACTCCAACGGGGTTGCCGGGCGCCCTCCGACCGAACCATGGCTGATTGAGCGCAATGCTTATCGCTGCGGATGCCAGGAGCGCTGACTTCAGCCCGCCGGGTGGCGCGATCCATGCCGACGTTTCACCCCAAGCGAAAATGCCCTTGATAATGTGCGCCTTGGCGCAATCATCCTCAAGAAAGATGCTTTCGAGCGGCTCGAGCCGCAGAGCCGCCCTATGGGGTATCTTTAGCGAGGATAGGCGGTCGCGGCGTTCGTCCCGCTCTTGCTCCTCTCGCGGCTTGGCACCAGGCCACGTGTCCGGGAACGGATCATTCGGATCAAGGGGAGGGATGTCCGCTGCGAATTGGTTCTCGTGTTTCATGCGCACCTCATCAGCTCGGGGTACACGAGATCCAGCGCGCCCATTTCCTCCAGCTTGGCGTCAAGCTCGGCCGTGGTCATGGTGCCGTTCTTCACGGCGAGCCCCATAACCTTGGCCTCATGGGCTAGCCACTGAGCCCGGCTGTACATGAAGCGAAGGCCGGCGAGCTGAAGCTGCTTCCGGATTTCCGGGTCGCTGACAATCAGGTGGTCACGTGTGAACGATCGCTCGTGCATCATGCCGGCACCCTCCGCATAAGCCGGCGCCGTTTCCGCTCAACTATGGGCACGGGCTTGGCGAACACGATCGCGGCGAGCTGGTACGCAAACGCGCGCTCGGCCATCGGATCAGCTTGAATTGGGGGGAGAGAAGAGATAGATTCCGAACAGATCGAAGCGCCAGCCAGATCAGATTTCGGAAGCCCGGTGCCCGCCAGCGCCGGGTTTTCCATATGTGGCTTCATCAGACTGCGGCCTCCGTGGCTTTCCACTCGCCGCGCTGCCATGCCGCAACTTCATCCTCCCACCACACAACAGCTTGTCCGTTGGGGTCGAGCCGCCGGCTCTGCGGGAAGGCGTGTTCTTTCATCTTCCGGTAAAGGGTCGGGACCGACCAGCCTGTAGCCTCCAACACGCGGGGCCGGCGGATCGCCTTGCGTAGCGTCGTCATTGCTAGATGCCTCCTGCGTTCTCAGGACCATCCTTGAGAATGCGAGGGCAACATCTCACGGGCCAAAATCGCCCGACAAACATTAGGTGGAATTCAAAGAACCCTTGTCTTTAGCCCACTTCTCGAAGCGCTTATAATTTTTCCAGCACTCGACGGCCTTGCTAGCGCTGATGATTTGCCCAAACTCTGATTTGCACCAATCAATTGCTTTTTTGATTATGTCGGCCTTCACTCCGTATGGACGCATGAGCGGAAGTGAAATCGAGCGCTTGCCGCCAGTAATTTCGTCGATGCTTTCCGTGATGTCCGGGTTCATTCGTCGCTTGCCCCGAGACAGGGGGATGAGATCCGCGCGGGCCTGCTCAGCCCGAATATCCTTTGTTTGCGGCAATGCCTCATAGCGCGCGTGAGCCTGCTCTTCGGCAGCCTTTATCCACAGCGCTTCGCAATACTGCCCGACCTGCAAAGCCTGGAATCCATTGAGCGGAGATTTGCGGCCAGCTCCGGCCCGCGCTCCGCCCCGGGTCATTTCCGCGCTCCGATCGCCACCACGTTGTCACCGCCTACCGCTTGCCCCTCGCAGTAGCCGGCCCAATCCTCCATCAACCGAACGCGCTTCTCGCGCATGTCGCCGCGCCGATAAGCCGCCTCAACCTTGTTCGAGACCGTGTGCGCCATCGCCATTTCGGTTAGTTCGTTGGCATAGCTGGTCTGTTCGGAAGCCCAATCCTTGAACGTCGAGCGGAAGCCGTGAACGGTCGCCGTGTCGCCGTCGTATCCCATTTCCTTGAGCGTTTCGGCCATTGCCATGTTGCTGAGGCCGGCGCCTTCCTTGGCGCCCGGAAAGACAAACTCGCCGCCGTCGCGCGGAAGATCCTGCAGGATCGCCAGAGCGCGGTCAGAGAGGGGGATAACGTGGTCCGGTCGGCGCTTTCCCTTCTTGCCCTTCATCAGCTCGCCAGGAATGGTCCAGGTCTGTTCCTTCTCGTCAATCTGCGACCACTTCGCGCCGATGGTGTTTGCGGTACGGGTGATGTTGAGGATTGTGAACTCCAGCGCCCGCGCGCTGACGCCATCCCGCTTGCGTAGCTTCGTCATGAAGGCCGGCATCTGCTTGTAGGGCAGGGCGGCGAAGTGCTCGACGGGAGAAACCTGGGTCTTGCGGGGCAAGAGCTGGTCGAGATGTCCAGTCCAGCGGGCGGGGTTCTCGCCCTCCCGCAGCCCGATCGCCCGGGCTCGGTCCAGTATCTTCTCGACGCGACCGCGGACGCGGCTGGCGGTCTCGGTCTTGGTCGTCCAGATCGGTTCAAGGATCTTCATAACGTGGCTGCGATCGACTAGAGCCACGGGCAGGGAACCGATGACCGGGTAAGCGTAGGCTTCCAGCGTCGCCGCCCACTGGCTGGCGTGCTTGGCACTTTTCCAGCCCGACTGGTGCGCCTTAATGTAGGCCTCGGCACACTGCCGGAAGGTCGTAGCCTTGGCCCTAGTGGCCTCCCTCTCGACCACCAGGGCGGCCTTGCGGGTTTTGCGGTCCTCGATCGGATCGACACCATCGACGACAAGCAGGCGCTTGGCCTGGGCCAGCTTGCGCGCGTCCTTCAGGCTCACCTGGTCGATGTCGCCTAAGCCCATCTTGCGAGCCCGGCCGCGGATCATGAACCGGAATATCCATGCCTTGGTGTTCCGGTTGCTGACCTGGAGGTAGAGCCCGTTCCCATCACCGTAGAGACCCGGCGGGATATCGGTCTTCTTGATCCATTTGTCTGAAAGCTGGTTGACGGCTCGCCCCATGGTTTCCTCCGTGTACGGATAAAGCTACGTACAAAACAGAATGAGAACCTATGGGAATAGTTGATAGCTGTCCAGAGGCGTTGACGAAAAAACTTCAAGATTTAGAGCGGGTTGTGAGTATGCCTAAGCACGCCCGAGAAGGGGAAAATAATCCCTCCCTCTCCGCCATAATAAAACGACTTTGAGAACCCCCGCCAAAGACTGCCTCTCTGCATCTCAGCAGCCTCTGCTGTCGTCCCCCCGGGGACCGCAATCTGACACCGCACTTGCGACCGGCTGCCAAGCTTCTCCACAATGCCCCTCGTGACGACCCCGCCGAGGATCTCCCCGATGACGGCTAAAATCGATCTCCTTACGCTGCAATTGTTCGTTGCCATCGTCGAGGAGCAGAGCATTGCGAAGGCGGCGGAGAAGAAGAACATTGCGGCGTCCGCGGTCAGCCGCCGCGTCTCGGATATTGAGGACCTCTTCCAGGTCGAGCTGCTGCATCGTCACTCGAAGGGGATCGAGCCGACACCGGCCGGCTTCGCCCTGCTCGAGCACGCCCGCATCATCCTGGGCAATTTGAGCAAGCTCGAGAGCGAGCTGACGGGATACCGGCAGGGCAAGCGCGGGTTGATCCGGATCTGTGCCAACAAGTCCGCGATCCTCGAAGCCCTGGCGGACGAGCTCAGCCTGTTCCTGGAGCGGCATCCGCTGGTTCACATCGACATCGAGGAGGATCTCAGCCCCGCGATCGTGCGCGCGGTGGTGGAGAACCGGGCCGACATCGGCATTTTCGGCGGCAACATCGACGGGCAGGATCTGGAGTTGCTGTCCTATCGCAGCGACAGCCTGGTCGCGCTGGTCACGCGCGACCACCCGCTGGCGGGCCGCGACAGCGTTCGCTTCCGCGAGCTGGTCGATTTCGACTTCGTCAGCCTGGAGAAGGGCAGCTCGATCGAGACGCTGTGCGTCAGGGCCGCCGCGGCGCTCGGGCAGCACCTCAAGGTGCGCATCCGCGTCAGCAGTTTCGATGCGCTGTTCCGCGTCGTCGACGCCCGGATGGGGGTCGGCATCGTGCCGCTGGAGATCGTTCGCGACCGCTACGGCGTCGACAGTCTCGTCACCGTCCCGCTCGATGAGTCCTGGGCGCGCCGCGACCTGGTCATCGGCGTGCGCGATTACAAGTCGCTGCCTTCGGTGACGAAGCTGCTGGTGGAGCATTTGCGGACCCATGATGATGCGCGTCTCACCACGGGCGGCGTCTCCGACCGGCTGACGGTCGTGCGCGGCCGAAGCTGACATCGCCCCTGCCGACGGCCAGCCATCGCCGGCCGCGATGGCTCCCTGCCCAACCGTCACTGCACATTTCCGCGACGGGCTTCTATCCTGCTTTCCAAGGTCGCGGTCGGCATGATCGGCGGCAACACGGCACATCAGATGCCGAACAGGGGAGGACGGATCGTGGACACGCGTGGTCGCACGCTGCTGGCCAAAATCTGGGACCAGCATGTCATCGCCCACGTCAGCGATGATACCGATCTGCTTCACGTGGATCGCCATCTGCTGCATGACCTCGGCGGGTCCCGCGGCCTGATCGACCTCAAAAGCCGCAACATTCCGGTCCACAATCCCGAGCTGACCTTCGCGACGCCCGATCATGCGATTTCGACGGCGTCCGGGCGTGCCGGCACGATCAAGACCGGGTGGGAGCTGCTGGCGGCGTTGCGGACCGAGACATCGGCCAGCAACATCCGGTTGTTCGACCTCGACCAGCCGGGGCAGGGCATCGTCCATGTCATCGGGCCGGAGCTCGGCCTCAGCCTGCCCGGCTGCCTGATCGTCTGCGGCGACAGCCATACCTGCACCCATGGCGGGCTCGGCGCGCTCGCCTTCGGCATCGGCTCCAGCGAGCTCACGCATGTGCTGGCGACCCAGACCATCATCCAGCGCCGGCCGAAAACCATGCGCGTGACGTTCGACGGCCGGCTGCCGTTCGGAGTGACGGCGAAGGATCTGATCCTCGCTTTGATCGGCCATGTCGGCGCCGCTGGCGGCACCGGTTACGCCGTCGAATATGCCGGCAGTGCGATCAGGGACATGCCGATCGAAGGGCGGCTCACCATCTGCAATCTGTCGGTCGAGCTCGGCGCCAAGATGGGGCTGATCGCGCCGGATGAGACGACGTTCGATTATATCCGCGGCCGTCCCTACGCGCCGCAAGGCGAGATGTGGGAGCGGGCCGTCGCGGCCTGGCGGACGCTTCGGAGCGACAGCGATGCCGTGTTCGATCGCGAGGTGTCAATCGACGTCGGAACCATCATCCCCCAGATCACCTGGGGCACCAGTCCCGAACACGTCCTCGGTGTCGATGGCCGCATCCCGGATCCCGCAGATATCGCCGATCCAGCGCGCCGCGGCGCGATCGAGATCGCGCTCGACTATATGGGCCTGAAGCCCGGTGCGCCGATCGCCGGCACGCCGGTGGATTGGGTCTTCATCGGCTCCTGCACCAACAGCCGCCTCAGCGATCTGCGCGCCGCGGCCGAAGTCGCGCGCGGCCGCAAGGTTGCGCCGGGCGTACGGGCCTGGGTCGTGCCGGGGTCGGAGACCGTCAGGCGCGATGCGATGGCCGAAGGGCTCGACAAGATCTTCATCGACGCGGGCTTTGAATGGCGCGAGCCCGGATGCTCGATGTGCCTTGCCGCCAACGGTGAAACCGTGCCGCCCGGCCAGCGCTCGGTGTCGACGTCGAACCGGAATTTCATCGGCCGGCAAGGGCCGCGTGCCCGCACCCATCTGGCAAGTCCGGCCATGGCCGTCGCGGCGGCGGTGTCCGGTGCCATCGCCGACGTCCGAACGATGGAGCGCTAGATGCCGCAAGCCTTCACCAAGCTGACCGCGACGGCCGCGCCGATCATGCGCACCAATGTCGATACGGACGTCATCATCAGCATCAACCGCATGATCGGAAATTCCGTCCGCGGCAGTCTCGGAAAATGGGCGTTCGGTTCGCTCCGCTATCTGCCCGATGGCTCGGACAATCCGGAGTTCATCCTCAATCGCGAGCCTTATCGCGCCGCGGAAATCCTGGTCACGGGTCCGAATTTCGGCTGCGGCTCGTCGCGGGAGGCCGCGGTGTGGTCGCTGCAGGAAATGGGCATCCGCGCCATCATCGGCTCCGGCTTCGGCGACATCTTCTTCGCCAACTGCTTCCAGAACGGCATCCTGCCGGTGGTGCTGGACAAGGCCGTCATCGACGGCCTCGCCGCGGAGATCGAAGCGAGCCAGGGCGCGGGGCGTGTCAGCGTCGATCTGCAGGAGCAGACGGTCACCTCGCCATCGGGCGTGCGGCACGTCTTCGAGATCGATCCGCGCCGGCGTGCGGGTTTGCTCGAAGGCTTAGATGAGATTTCGCTGACGTTGCGGCGCGACCACGAGATCCGCGCATTCCAGGCATCCGACCGCGACGCGCGGCCGTGGATTCACTTTGCAGGACATCAGGCAGGACAATTGGCATGAACACGCTCTCGAACATGATCAAGGTCGCCGTGGTCGGCGGTGAAGGCATCGGTCCTGAAGTGACCGACCAGTCCCATCGTATTCTCAAATGGTTTTCGGCTAGGCGCAGCATTCCCGTGGCGCTGCGCGAAGCGCAATACGGTCTCATACCGTATCTGGCGACGGGCAAGGTGTTGCCCGATGACACCGTCGAGGCGATGGAGGAGGCCGACGCTATACTCTGGGGCGCGACGGGTGGCCCTGAAACCACTGAGGTCCCTCCGGCCGCGCGCAAGGCGGGAAGTCTGCTGTCGCTGCGCAGCAAGTATGATCTCTATGCCAACCTCCGGCCCATTGTCGCCAATCCGGCGCTAGCGGACTCCGCGCCGCTCAAGGCCGCGGTGCTGAAGGATGTCGACTTCATCATCATCCGCGAGCTCACCAGCGGCATCTATTTCGGCGAGCCGCGCGGCATCGAGACGCTGCCCGACGGCCAGCGCCGCGGTTTCAACACCCAGCAATACACCACCAGCCAGATCCGCCGGGTGGCGCGCACCGCGTTCGAATTGGCGCGGACGCGCAAGGGCCGGGTCTGCTCCGTCGACAAGGCCAACGTGCTGGAAACCAGCGTGCTGTGGCGCGAGGAGGTCACCGCACTGCATCAAGCGGAATTCTCCGATGTGGAGCTGACACACCTCTATGTCGACAACGCCGCGATGCAGATCGTGCGGGCGCCGTCGCAGTTCGACGTCATGGTGACCTGCAATATCTTCGGCGACATTCTCTCCGATTGCGCCGCGATGGCATCGGGTTCGCTCGGCATGCTGCCGTCGGTCTCGCTCGGGCCGCCGGACCGGCTGGGCCGCCGCAAGGCGCTCTATGAACCGGTCCATGGCAGCGCGCCTGACATTGCGGGCAAGGGAATCGCCAATCCGCTCGGCTCGATCCTCAGCGTCGCGATGATGTTGCGCATCACACTCAATCGGCCCGATGATGCCGTGCTGCTGGAGAAGGCCGTGGATACGGCCCTGGCCGCCGGCGCAAGAACGGCCGATATCGCCGAGCCCGGCGCAAAAAGATTGTCGACCCAGGAGATGGGCGATGCGGTTCTGAACGCGCTCGACAAGGTGGTCGGCAAGGAGAGGGAGCACGCGTGATGAGGACTCGGGTCACCAGACGGGCCGCGTTGACGATCGTCGCCGGCGCCGGTGCGTCCATGGCGGCAGGGCGGGCGTGGGCGGATACCCCGTCGGGCCGCGTGATCTATCCGGTGGCCATTCCGGTCTATCAGTCTCAATTCGTCGCCGACCGGGCCGGATTCTTCAAGGAGGCCGGCCTCGACTGC
Source organism: Bradyrhizobium sp. Mp27 (assembly GCF_029953005.1). NCBI lineage: Bacteria > Pseudomonadati > Pseudomonadota > Alphaproteobacteria > Hyphomicrobiales > Nitrobacteraceae > Bradyrhizobium > Bradyrhizobium sp. Mp27. Next base: position 41,422 of record NZ_JASAUS010000039.1, read on the forward strand.
AAGCTGATCCAGGGCGGCAGCGGCGTGAAGACGCGCGAGATCATCGCTTCGTCCCAGGGCGATATCGGTATCGGCGACACCACCCACCCGATGCAGCTCAGCAATCACGGCCGCAGCGCGCGCGTCCTGATGCCGGTCGATACCCGCAGCAATGCGGCGATCTTCATCATCCGCAAGGATCTGTTCGATCAGGGCATCACCACTCTGGAGGCGCTGGCGAAGTGGAAGCGGCCTGACGGACGAAAGCCGATCGTTTCGGTGTCGTCGCTGGGCGGCACCAACCACGTCTGGGCGTCCTACTACATGGAAACCATGGGGCTGGACGACAAGGTGACCTGGATCGGCACCGGCAATGTCGACACCATGATGGGCACGTTGAAGACGAAGCAGGTCGATGTTCTCATCAACTCGCCATCGATCCTCAAGGATTCGGTCGAGCAGGGCTGGGGCGCACTGTTGTTCGATGGAACGGACGAGGCGGTCTGGGCCAAGTATATCGGCGGCAAGGTCCCGGTGACGTCTCATTTCACGCTGCAGGCGACCATCGACAAGGACCCGCAGAAGATGCAGGCGTTCGTCACGGCGCTGTGGCGCGCCACCCTGTGGATCAAGGGGCACTCTCCCGAAGAGATCTACGATATGATCGAGCCTTACGTCGGAAGCACGTCGCGCGATGCGAATATTTTCGACAGCGGCGTCATGAAGAAGGTCACCGATTACGAAGGCATCATCGATGCCGCCAGCTTCGCGCGCGGCCAGAAGGTCTGGTTCCGTGAAATGACCGGCATCAAGCCGCTCGCGATGGCCGACGTCGTCAACACCAGCTTCATCGAAGCGGCACGCAAGGCCTATCCGGCTTGACGATCCAGGCTTTACACGCACCACACGTCGATGCGCAGCCTGACACGCGCCGCATCGACGTGCGCGGTTTGTGCAAGACCTTCCAGCTGGCGGGTACGGCCATCGAGGCGGTGCGCGACGTCTCCTTCAATGTCCGGCGCGGCGAATTCGTCGCCCTGCTGGGGCCATCCGGCTCGGGCAAGAGCACCGTCCTCAACATGATCGCAACCCTGGTCAAGCCGACCAGCGGTCAGATCCTGATTGATGGTACGCCCGTCGTCCCCGGACAGGCGACGCCCAATGTCGGCTACGTGTTCCAGCGCGACACCCTGTTTCCCTGGCGCACCGTCGCCGACAACATCGGTTACGGCCTCGAACTGGCGGGTGTCCCGGCGGCGGAGCGAAAGGATCGGGTCCGTGCCTGCCTGGCGCAAGCCGGGCTGCAGGATTTCGACAATGCCTATCCCTCGGCGCTGTCGGGCGGCATGCGCCAGCGCGCCGCCTTGATGCGAACGCTGGTCGTCGAGCCGAAGGTTCTGCTGATGGACGAGCCGTTCGGTGCGCTCGACACCCACACCAAGATCGACATGCACGACGTGTTGCTTCGCATCTGGGAACGCGAGCAACAGACCGTGTTGTTCGTGACCCATGATCTCGGCGAGGCCCTGACGCTGGCAGACCGCATCATTCTGTTTTCCGCGCGGCCCGGCCGGATCAAGGAGAGTTTCGAGGTGGATTTCGCCCGCCCGCGCAATGCCGTGAAGATCCGGGAGACGCCGCGCTATGCCGAGCTGTTTCAGCTGATCTGGCATTCGCTCGGCGAGGAATTCATCAAGGGCCGCAAGCCATGAGACGAGCGCGCCGACCCGGCAGAACCCTGGCCTGGCAGATGCTGATCTGCGTCGGCTTCCTGTCGATCTGGCAGTGGGGGTACGATCTGCACGGCCGTCTTCCCTGGCTGGTGCCGGATCTGCTCGACCCCTATTTCGTGTCCAAGCCGTCCGACATCTTCGAGCACTTCCTGATCCTGAGTTGCCTCAAGTCCAAGCTCGGCGTGTTCAACGGCTGGTTCAATGGCGAATTCGCCCGCTGCATGGCGCGATCCGAGAACAATCTCTGGATCGCGACCGCCGTCACCCTGAAGAACACGTTCTTCGGCTTCGTGACAGGCGTCAGCAGCGGCTTTGCCGCGGGCCTTGTGCTCGGCCGTTCGGATCGGCTCAGCGCGATCTTCCAGCCGTTCATCACCGCGGTGAATTCGATCCCCCGCATCGCGCTGGCGCCGATCATCGTGCTGGCCTTCGGCATCGGCGATACCTCGAAGATCGTCACGTCGTGGATCGTGGTCGTCTTCCTGGTGTTCTTCAATACGTTCGAAGGGGCGCGCTCGATCGACGAGGGCTTTGTCAACGGGGCGCGGCTGCTCGGCGCCAGCGAGTGGCAGATCACCCGCACGGTGGTCATCCCCTCGACCATGGCCTGGGTCTTCGCCTCGCTGACGCCTGCGATCTCCTTCGCCCTGATCGGCGTGATCGTCGGCGAGTTCATCGGCGCGGAACGGGGAATCGGCCGCCTGATCATCGAGTCCGAGGCGCGCGCGGAGGCATCGGGAATGATGGTCGCCGTCGTCGTGCTGATGCTGGTCGGCGTCGCGCTGTCCGCGTTGATCTGGCGATTGCAGGCCTATCTGTTGCGCTGGCAACAGCATAATCTCGCGGAGTAGTCCGAGCAGCGGCCTGCGGCGTTGATTACGACCGCGCCAGCACCGTCCGCGCCGTCGTCACAAACGCCTGCGCCGCCGGCGACAGCGTCCGTCCCTGACGTTGCAGCAGCGACACCGGGCGGGTGATCGCCGGGCGTATCAAGGGTCTTGCGATCAGTGTCGGGAACTGGTCGGCGGGCAGCATCGTCGCGGGGAGGATGGCGAGGCCGAGGCCCTGTGCGGTCATGGCGAGCGCGGTGTTGATCAGCGTCACCTCATAGGTCGGAGAAAGGTGCTTGCCCTGCGCGCCGAGCGCCTGGTCGATCTGCATGCGGATTCGCGTCTCGCGCCGCATCGCGATGGTCGGGAGCTGCGCCAGCTCGTCCCATGTCAGCGCGCGCCGCGCGGCGAAGTCGGCGGTGCGACGGCCGATCGCGCTCAGCCGGCCGCGGGTCAGCGTCTCGATCGTCATCTCCGCGAACTCACCCTCGACGCTGCCGATCGCGAACTCGGCATCGGTTGCGATCAGGCGCGGAACGAGGTCGTCGGCGGCGACGTCGCGCATGTCGATGTCGATCTCGGGATGGCCTGCGCGGAATTTCGCGAGAACCTGCGGCAGCAGTGCCGAAGCGGCACCCGCCGACGCGACGAACGCGACGCGGCCGGCGCGCGCCTGCGCGAGGTCATGCATGCGCCGTGACAGGCCCAGCGCATCGCTCAACATGCGTTCGGCGGCTTGAAACGCCTCGTCGGCGGCCAGCGTCGGCTGCACCGAACGCGTGGAGCGGTCGAACAGCTTGACGCCGAGCTGCACTTCGAGCTGCTGGATCAGGAGGCTCGCGGCCGATTGCGTGATGCCCAGCTCGCGCGCGGCCCGCGTGATGCTGCGCGTGCGATACACGCCGGTGAAGGCCCGCAATTGTCGCAAGGTGAAATTCATAGCAAATTCTCATGAATTGATGAGTTCTTTCCGACTTATCGCATAAGAGGCCTTGCAATAAAATGCATGCTGCGCGGGCAACGAATCCGCGGAGGTGCAAGGGGATGGAAACGAGCATGAGGACACAGGTGCTGGTCGTGGGCGCCGGGCCCGTGGGACTGACCGCGGCCATGGATCTGGCCTCGCGCGGGATCGACGTCGTCGTCGCGGAGATCCGCCACGCCGGCGATCCGCCCAGCGTCAAATGCAATCACGTCTCGGCGCGCTCGATGGAAATCTTCCGCAGGCTCGGCGTCGCCGCAAAGCTGCGCGACGCAGGCCTGCCTGCGGACTTCCCGAACGATTGCTCCTATCGGACCACGGCGACCGGCATCGAGCTCTGCCGTATCGACATTCCCTCACGCGCGCGCCGCTACAGTGCCACCGGCGGCCCCGACACCTGGTGGCCGACGCCCGAGCCGCCGCACCGGATCAACCAGGTCTATCTCGAACCGATCCTGTTCGGCCACGCCGCCGCTCAGCCGCGCATCACCATTTTGGCGCGCACGGAAATCACCGATATCGAGCAGGACGACGATCGTGTGGTCGCGCTGGGTCGCAATCTCGACAGTGGAAACGCGCTCCGCATCGAAGCGGACTTCGTGGTCGGCTGCGACGGCAGCCGTTCGCTGGTCCGCAAATCGATCGGCGCCAGCCTGTCCGGCACGCCGGTGATCCAGCGGGTGCAATCAACCTTCATCGAGGCGCAGCAACTGAAGGAATTGATGGGGGCGCACAAGCCGGCCTGGATGGTGCTCTCGCTCAACCCGCGCCGTTCGGGCACCACGGTTGCAATCGACGGCCACGACCGCTGGCTGATCCATAATCATCTGAGGCCCGATGAGCCCGAGTTCGACTCGGTCGATCGCGACTGGTCGATCCGCGCCATCCTCGGCGTCGACGAGCGGTTCGAGTACAAAATCCTCAGCAAGGAGGATTGGGTCGGGCGCCGGCTGGTGGCCGATCGCTTCCGCGACCGCAAGGTCTTCATCTGCGGCGACGCCGCGCATCTGTGGATGCCCTATGCGGGCTACGGAATGAATGCGGGCATTGCTGATGCCGTCGACCTCTGCTGGCAATTGGCGGCGCATCTGAACGGCTGGGCACCGGCTTCGATCCTTGATGCCTATGAGGCGGAGCGCCAGCCCATCACCGACCAGGTGTCGCGCTTTGCCATGGATCACGCGATGAAGATGATGGCGCAGCGCGGCGGCGTGTCCGCGGAGATCGAGGATGACACGCTGCGCGGCCACGCGGCGCGCGCTTCGCTTGCGAGAGCGGCCTACGATCTCAACGTGCAGCAATATTGCTGCGCGGGCCTCAACTTCGGCTACTACTACGACGTCTCGCCGATCATCGCCTATGACGGCGAAACCCCGCCGGCCTACGCGATGGGAAGCTTTACGCCCTCCACCGTGCCGGGCGCCCGCGCGCCGCATGTGTTCCTGCGCGACGGACGATCGCTCTACGACGCCTTCGGAGCCGGCTACACGTTGCTGCGGTTCGACCCGGCAATCGATGTGGCGCGGCTGCTCTCAGCCGCAGAACAGCGCGGCATGCCGCTCGCGCTGGTCGACATCGCGCCGGATGAGGCGAACGGGGCCTATGCCGAGAAGCTGGTGCTGGCGCGACCCGACCAGCACATCGCGTGGCGTGGGCAGGTCGCGCCCGAAGATCCGCAAGGCTTGCTTGCGCGCATCACTGGTGCTGCGGCGTGATCGAACAGCAGGCTGCCTGCCGACGGCACGGCAGCCTGGTCGTGCCTACAAACAAGAATACGTAATGGGGGAGGAGAAATTGTTTCACGTTGCAAGGCGCCGCATTCTGGCCGCGCTGACGGCCGCGACTTTCGCCGTGCTGCCGCTGGAGGCCGGCCGCGCGGCCTATCCGGAGCAATTGATCAAGATCATCGTGACCTTCCCGCCCGGCGGCAGCGCCGACACCGTCATCCGTGCGCTCGAGCCGCTGGTCACCGCGGAGCTCAAGCAGAGCCTGGTGATCGAGAACCGCGCCGGGGCAGGGGGCAATATCGGCATGGCGGCGGTGGCCCAGGCCAGGCCCGACGGCTACACGCTCGGCGTTGCGCCGGCGGGCGCGCTGACGGTGAACCCGCACCTCAATTCGTCGATGCCGTTCGACCCCAAGGATCTCGCGCCGATCCCGCTGCTGGCCGAAATTCCCTTTGTGCTGGTGGCGTCCGCGGACGTGCCCGCGCACAATGCCGCAGAGACGATCGCGCTCGCCAAGGCGAAGCCGGGCGCGCTGTCGATCGGGCATGGCGGCAATTCGACCGCGATGCATCTGACGGCCGCGCTGTTCACGCAGAAGGCGGGGATCAGCATGGAGCTCGTTCCGTATCGCGGGACGGCGCCGGCGGCGGTTGATGTCCTTGCGGGACACGTCCCCTTCGCGGTGCTGGATATCCCCGCATCGAGGCAACTGATTCTCGAAGGCAAGCTCAACGCCGTCGGCGTCTCCTCGGTGCGTCGCCTTCCATCCTTGCCCGATGTGCCGACTCTTGCCGAGAGTGGTATCGCGGGCTTCGAATCCGTGGGCTGGTTCGGGCTTGTTGCTCCCTCAGGCACGCCCGCGGACGTCATCAGCAGGCTGAACGAGGCTTTTACAAAAGCCCTGAAAGACCCGGTGGTGGCCGAGAAGATCCGGACCCTCGGCGCAGAGCCCGCACCGACCTCGCCGGAGCAGTTCGGCCGCTTCATTCAGAGCGAGAGCACGAAATGGGGCAAGCTCATCAGCGAGGCCGGCATCAAGGCGAACTAGGCCGTGTACCTATAAACCCGGTGCGACATGTGACTGGTGGCTTCGTCCGCTTTGCTCCTATAACCGAAACCACCATGATCGCGGCGTGCTAATCGAACCTCGTGGTGCCAAACGGAGGCCGTATGAGTCAGTTGAGGTCCATGTACCCACCCATCGAGCCCTATAGCTGGCACCCTCGACGTTGGAGAAGGTCACCGGGTTTATTACGAACGGGTGGGGACGCCGGGCGCGAAGCCGGCGGTCTTCCTGCACGGCGGACCGGGCGGAGGTTTGTCCCCTGAACATAGGCGTCTGTTTGATCCCAATCGATATGATGTCATGCTCTTCGATCAGCGAGGATGTGGGCAATCAACTCCGTATGCGGGGCTCGAAGCGAATACGACCTGGCATTTGGTATCGGACATCGAGCGCTTGCGTGAACTTGCAGGCGTCGACAAATGGCTCGTGTTCGGTGGCTCGTGGGGATCGACTCTCGCGTTAACTTATGCAGAAACGCATCCCGACTGCGTCAGCGAGCTTGTTCTCCGTGGCGTCTACACCGTCACCAAGGCGGAGCTGCAATGGTACTATCAGTTCGGCGTTTCAGAGATCTTTCCGGAGAAGTGGGAAAAATTCCAGGCACCGATACCCCTGAGCGAGCGAGGCGACATGATTGCGGCGTATCGCAGCCGGCTGACGGGCGACGATCGAGCCACCCAGCTCGAGGCAGCCAAGGCTTGGGCTATTTGGGAGGGCGAAACGATCACGCTGCTGCCTAATCCAGCATTCTCGACATCGTTTGGCCACGACCAATTTGCGCTCGCGTTTGCGCGATTGGAGAACCACTATTTCGTTCACGATTGCTGGCTGGAGGAAGGGCAACTTCTGCGCAACGCTCATCGTCTCCGCGGTATCCCGGGAGCCATTGTTCACGGCCGCTACGACATGCCCTGTCCAGCCCGATATGCGTACGCGCTGCATAGGGCGTGGCCTGATGCCGCGTTCCATCTGGTCGAGGGTGCAGGTCATGCTTGGTCGGAGCCAGGTATCCTCGATCAACTGGTGCGCGCCACCGATCGCTTCGCGACAGCACTATGAAGAGGGCAACGACGAAGTCGGAAAAATCCGGGCGCAGGAGAGGAGAATCATCCGTTAGCGGCGGGCTGGTCTCTGGGGCCGCATCATCGACACGCTGGGTGCTTGCTACTCCACGTAAGAAGAGCGTCTGCGACACGTCGATCGTCCGCGTGCATCAGCACTGAGCGCTTCTTCAACAGGATCAAGCAATGCCGTCGTGTGGCGACGCGCTATGACAAGCCTGCCGCCAACTATCTCGCCTTCGTCCAACTCGCTTCAATCAGGCTATGGCTCGGCGCTAATGAGTCCACGTCCTAGGCCTTCCTCTCCGCCGCTCAAGCTTGCTTGTTCTGACGGAGCCGTGACGGCCAGCCGATCCTGACCAGGGTCTCGTCCGGATCCGACAGCGCAAACTCGTACATTCCCCACGGCGTGTCCTTCGGCCCCTGTCCGTTGGCCAACTCGCCCGAAAACTCTCGCGCGAGTTCGTCGACGGCCTCGGTGTAGAGATAGAGGCCGAATGGGTTGCGGCCTCTGATCAGCCAGCCTTCGACGGCATCGGTGAGATGGAGATGGCCACCCTTTCCATCGGAGAGGATGCGATAGCTGTCCTCACCGTCCGCCGGTTTGTCACCGTCCGCGCGCGTAAAACCGAGCCGGGCGTAGAATTTCTCCGAGGCGGCGAGGTCGTTGCAGGGAAGGATGGACGTCAGTGCGTGAGTTGGAGGCATGCGAATCCCTTTGCGTTAGAGCGCCGATACGTGGGGACGGAAGGTTCAAAGTCGTCACGGCCCGCCGTCCCGACCAGCTTGCGTCCTTTTGAAGACGACCTTATAACCTCGCGCAGGTGCCGAAGGGGCGCCTTCCCGCACAAGAGGCTCTCACCCTTCGAGAGGTTGTCCGTTTTCTTCCGGCGATACGATCCTTCGATCGGCATCCGGGAAGGCTAACGATGACGAGCCCTTTGTTCGGCAATAGCGGGAGTGTCGGACGCCTCACTGGGGTTGTCATGAACACCGTATTCTCGTCGGGCGCTGCGATGCTCGAATTCCCAAGCACGTGCGATGAATTGCTGCGTGAAATCAAAATTCGCGCGCGGCTACGCTTGAACGATCTGACCAATGAATCGCCGGATGTCATTTTCTACGCACGCTGGATATCGAGGCGGCGACGCCGGGCGTGGCCCGCGAAATGGAAGTTGACCCACGCCCTCAACATAGTCTGCACGGAGCTCGGTTTCCAGGATTGGGAACATGCACGTCATGTGCTTGGCGGGCAGGCCAAGCCAACGGATGACATGGGCGGGCTGTGGTACGATTTCCGTTGCCAGCTTCTGCTGAACAACTGGTTTGCGAGCTACGCCGAAGCTCGTGCCTTCTGCAAGCATGGGGCGACCCGCTTTCTGTTTCCTTACGCCAGGCAGGTCGTCGTGGGCGACGAGAATTTCGTGCGCATGCTGGGGCTCGACCCTGAATCGTCGCTGTGGGAGGAAACCCGGCGCGATCTCCTCGCAAGCTATGGCACGCCCGCCTGGCGCACCCTCTGCCATCTGCGGCTGACAGCGACCCGTGGTCGCCTTCCGATCGGTCGCAGGCCGGCGGCGCGGAATCTCTAGCACCATCGACGTCCCCTCAACGATCGCGCCCCCGGAATGAATCCGCGCGCCGCTTTCGCGTCAATTCTTTCAGAAAGCCATCGACATATGACAAGTCTCTTCGCAACGTCCAGCGACGGCAGCCGCATTGCCTATGAACGCGCCGGTTCCGGACCCGCGATCGTACTCCTGCACGGCGGCATGCAGTCGCGTCAGGTCTGGCACGCGGCCGGCTACGTCAGCGAGCTCCAGTCCGACTTCACCGTACTGGCCATCGACATTCGCGGTCACGGCGACAGCGAAAGGCCGCGGGATTCAATCGCCTACTCCGTCGATCGGCACTGCGACGATATTCTCGCGGTCGTCGATCACGCTTGTATCGAACGGTTTATGCTCTGGGGATATTCCTACGGAGCGAACATAGGGCGTTATCTTGCCGCTCGATCCCGGCGCGTGCTTCGGTTCGTCATGGTGGGCATACCGTTTGGCCCAGGCGCCGTCGGTGAATTTCGCAGCACCATTACCGGCGTCCGCGATCGATGGGCGCCAATCCTCAAGGCTCAAGAGGAAGGCAGTCTCGATGTCGAAGCGTTGACGCCCCCCGAGCGGGCTTATCTTCAAAGTGGTCGCGCCGGCCCTGAGGTGGCTTGGCTCGCGGCGATGCTGGATTGGGAAGATATCGATCCAGGGCGTCTTCTTTGCCCGACACTTTGGATCGTTGGCCGGGAAAACCCGGCCGCGCTCGGGAACGCGCAGACCATCGGGACTGCGTTGCAGTCGACCAAAGTACAGCTCGTGATCCTGGACGGCCTGACCCATGAAGCCGAACTGAGTGCGGTCGATCTCGTCCTGCCTCGAGTTCGTCAGTTTCTGCATGTCGGGTCATCATCATGACGGCCGGTTACTTACTCGGTTCGACCGTGAACGCGAAGCCGCTGTCGCGCGGGGGCGCGCGCCCGGTGCCCCCGCAACCAGAGCGGTGACAGGTTGAACCTGTTGCCGTCGCGGCCCGACCAACAGCATCCCGCCAGTCGGCAGGGAGCGAGGTGTTTCACGACGATGTTCGACAAAACCTACCGGCAGCGCCTCGAGGCTGATCTCGCGCAATGGGAAGCCGACGGCGTGATCGCGCCGGCGGCGGCCACCTCCATCCGCAGCGCGCTGCCGCCGCTCTCGCCTGGCATCAACATCGCCGTCGTCGTTGCCATCGTCGGCGGCCTCTTGATCGCAGCCGCCTTCCTCGCCTTCGTCGCGGCGCACTGGACGGAGATCGCGCGGCTGCTGCGGTTCGCGATCCTGATCGCCGGCATGGTCGTCGCCGGCGGCCTCGGGGCGTGGTTCGCCGCGACGGGCCGCAATGTTCTCGCCGATCTCTGCGCGAGCATCGGGGCGATCATCTTTGGCGCGGGCATCGCGCTGGTCGGCCAGATGTATCATCTCGGCGAGGACTTCGCCGGCGGCATGCTGCTGTGGTCGATCGGAGCATTTGCCGCCGCACTGCTGACCGGATCGCGCGGCGCGCTTGCGGTCGCCCTCGTCGCCGCCTGCATCTGGACCTGCATGCGCAGCTATGATGCGCCTGATGTCCTGCATCTTCCGTTCGTGGCGGTCTGGCTGATCGCCGCCGCGCTCGCGCTTGCATGGAACTCCCGCGTGGCGGCCCATCTCGTTGCGGTCGCGCTGCTTCCGTGGTGGATCGCGACGTCGCTCCGCTTCGAGCTCGACGGTGCCCAACCGTCGTTCGTGCTCGCGAACGGCGCTGCCCTGCTGTTCGGCGCCGGACTCGCAATCGCCGCTGTGCCGTCGCCGAGGGCGCTGCGCCTCGGAACGGTCCTATCGATCTACGGAGCGTTTTCGCTGGCCGCCGTCGCTTGCCTGGAGGTGACAACGGTCGACGACATCATCCGCTTCCGGAACAGCACGGTGCCGGCCCAGCCGCTTTGGGCGATCCTGTGCGGGGCCGTTGGTGTGATCCTCGCGCTTGCGTCCGCAGGGATCACCAGGCGTGCAGGTGAAATCCTTGCAGCATGTTCGATCGGGCTCGTCCTGCTCGCGGCGCCGATCTGGCCGGCATCCACGGCCGGCGAGCCCTGGTTCGCCTATGCCGCGCTGCTCTGCGCCATGCTGTGCCTCGTCGTCTCCGGTGTGCTTGATGATGTGCGTCCGCGGATCGCTGCCGGCTGGCTCGGGATCGCCGGCGTCATCGCGGGGATCACCTGGGCGGTGAAGGGCTCGCTGCTGCGCCGCTCGGCCTTCCTTGCCGCGGCCGGTGTTGTTGCCGTCGTATTTGCCACCGCGCTCAATCGCGCGCTGCCGAGGGCTCAGCGATGATGGAGTTGACCGCGTCCGTGACAAGACTCTGGCAGCGCATCCCGAAAGCCGTGCTGTTCGGTGTCGCCGTCCTGCTTCAATGCGCGCTGCTGGTGCTGATGGTCGCCGATCGCATGCAGATCCTGCGCGAAGGCCGTGAGGTGACCTTGCAGACGCAACCGGTCGATCCCCGCGATCTGCTGCGCGGCGACTATGTCGTGCTCCGCTACGACATCTCGCAACTGCCGGCGGGCACGCTTGCCGGCCAGCCGGCGGCCGAGCGCAAGCCCGTCGTGTTCGTCAAGCTCGCGCCGAATGCCAATGGTCTCTACGAGGCCGTCTCGGTGCATGCCGAGCCCGTCACAGTCACGGCTCCCGAAGTGCTGATCCGCGGCCGCGTCTCCTATTACGGCGGGACCTGCGGCTCGGGCCCGCACGTCTTCTGCGAGAAACTGGCGATCAAATACGGTCTCGAAAGCTATTTCGTGCCCGAAGGCGAGGGCAAGAAGCTCGAGCAAGCCCGCAACCAGCAGAAACTCCGGGTCGTCGCCGCCGTACTCCCCTCAGGCCGCGCTGCCATCAAGCGCCTGCTGCTCGACGGCGAGCCGGTCTATGAGGAGCCGTTGTACTAGGCGCTGATCATTTGGCCTTCAGCGCCTGCCGCAGCACGTCCCACATCCGCGGATCGCTCATATGCGCCACGTTGAAGCGCAGGAAGTCCGATGCCGTTTGTGACACGCTGAACACGTTGCCCGGTGCGAGCACCACATCCTCCTCGAGCGCGGCGCGCGCGACGGCGGTGGCATCCTGCCCGCCCGCGAGGCGGCACCAGAGGAAGAAGCCGCCGCGCGGCATCAGCCAGGGCTCGATGCCCAGCGCCTGAAGTTTTCGCACGACGTCGCGGCGCGTGCGCGTGAGCTTCTGCCTGAGCTCGTCCATGTGCTTGCGATAGCTGCCGCCGGCCAGGACCTTTGCGATGATCTCGGTCGCCACCGGGCTCGGGCCGCCAAAACTGGTCGCGACCTGGAGGTCGACGAGGTGCTCGATCCAGTCGGCTCGCCCTGCGATGTAGCCGCAGCGCACCGAGGCCGACAGCGTCTTGGAGAAGCTGCCGATGCGGATCACGCGGTTCAATCCGTCGAGCGCGGCAAGGCGCGGCGAGCGCTCCGGCTCGAAGTCGCCGAAGATGTCGTCCTCGATGATGGCGAGGTCGTGCATCGCGGCTGCAGTCAGAAGCCGGTGCGCGGTCTGGAGCGAGATCGTCGCGCCGGTCGGATTGTGCAGCGCTGAATTGGTGATGTAGAGCCGCGGCCGCTCAGCCGCGAGGATCTGCTCGAAGCGCGCGACATCGGGGCCCGACGGCGTGTGGGGCACGCTGACGATCTTCGCCTGATGCGCGCGCAGCAGGGCGCGAAAATTAAAGTAGCAGGGATCGTCGACCAGTACGGTGTCGCCGGGACGGAGCAGGAAGCGGCAGATCAGATCGGTCGCCTGCGTGCCTGAACCGGTCAACATCAACTGGTTGATCGAGGCCTCGATCGCGTCTTCGCCGAGGCGCGCGAGCAGCAGCCGGCGCAGGGCAGGGGAGCCGCTGGTGGTGCCGTAATTGGTCAGCACGCTCGCGTCGGTGCGGGCAAGCGCGCGCGTGGCCCGGCGCAACGCCGCCTCCGGCATCCATTCCGGCGGCAGCCAGCCGCAGCCGGGCTTTGGCACGGCATCGTCCGTGTCGAGCGATTGTCGGGAAACCCAGAACGGATCAACTTCCCGGTCGCGGCGGGGCTCGACTTCCGCCAACGCCAGCGGCGAGGTGACAGCCGATGAGACATAGAAGCCCGAGCCGCGACGCGCGCGGATCAGGCCGTCGGCGGCTAGCCGATCATAGGCTTCGACGACGGTGGACGGCGAAACACCCATTGTCGCGGCAAGGCTGCGGATCGACGGCAGGCGGTCGCCGGCACCGAGTGCGCGGGCCGCGACCTTGGCGCGGATCGCGCCCATCACGTCGATGGTCCGCGTCCCGCCCCGTCCCTTCGTTTGTGCCTCGCCGCCCAAGGTGTATTACCTTCCATATCCATACAGTTTTGCCGGATTGTACTGGACTGTCGCTGGTCTCGCCACCGGCGACGGCCGATGATCGTGACCCAAAAAGCGAGACGGACATGCAATCTGCAGGCAGTGGCTGGGGCAACGGGCTTCTCGGCGTCATCATCTTCAGCGGCTCCCTGCCGGCGACCCGCGTGGCGGTCGGCGGCTTCTCCGCGCTGTTTCTGACGTCCGCCCGCGCGGTCATCGCGGCCCTGATCGGCATGGCCGTGCTCTTCCTGCTCCGCCAGGCGCGGCCGCAGCGGAAGGATCTCGTCTCGCTCACCATCGTCTCCATCGGCGTCGTGGTCGGCTTCCCCCTGCTGACGGCGCTCGCGCTCCAGCACATCACCTCCGCGCATTCGATCGTCTTCATCGGGCTCTTGCCGCTGTCGACGGCGATCTTCGCGGTGCTGCGCGGTGGCGAGCGGCCGCAGCCGCTGTTCTGGCTGTTCGCCGTCCTGGGCAGCGCCACGGTCGCGGGCTTTGCCCTGTCGAACGGTGGCTCGGCTTCGCTCACCGGCGATCTCCTGATGGTCGCGGCCATCGTGCTGTGCGGGCTCGGTTATGCCGAAGGCGCCGCGCTGTCGCGCCGCCTCGGCGGCTGGCAGGTGATCTCCTGGGCTCTGCTGCTCGCGCTGCCGCTGATGCTGCCGGTCGCCATCGTGACATGGCCGTCGACGTGGAGCGGCGTCGGCGTGCCCGCCTGGATCGGGCTCGCCTACGTCTCCGTCTTCAGCATGTTCGTCGGCTTCATCTTCTGGTACCGGGGCCTTGCGGTCGGCGGCATTGCCCGGGTCGGTCAGTTACAGCAGCTCCAGCCGTTCTTCGGCCTCGCGCTCGCCGGCTTCCTGCTGCACGAGCCGGTCGCATGGAGCATGATCGCCGCAACCGCGCTCGTGGTCGTCTGCGTCTTCTTCGCGCGGCGATATGCCTGAGGCGGTGCATCGCAGTTCCCGACCAAGGTGTGAAGTCGATGACCTTGATCGAACGCGCTTCCATCTTGTCATTGGCGCGCGACCATCATCTGGCGCGGGAGCTATGCGACTACCAACGTTGATCTAGATCAACGTCTGTTCTTGCACGCAGTGTCGCACTGGATGGGAGAATTATCTCCTCGGTGCATCGCGTACCCTGTTTCGCGATCACAGTGACAGCATCCGCCTGGCTGGTCGGCTCGTTTCGCTGATGGGACGGTGGTCGGCATCCTCACGCGACTGACAGAAATCCGCAGAAAGCAAGGGAAGGAGCACGTCATGCGACACGTAACCAAATTTTGGCTAGCCGGCGCCGTTATTGCCTGCGCAGCCATGGGCTCGGTGCAGTGGTCGGAGGAGGATGGTCTTTCATTCTCGGTTCAGAGCGCACAGGCCCGCGTAGGACGGCCAGCGACCCCAGTGAGTGTTGCCGGCGTCGCGCGGCGAACAACGCGCCGCGCCGTAGTCGGTGGCGCGGCCGTAGGCGCTGCTGTCGCGGCACCGACGTGCGCCCGCGTGCTGGTCAATGGCGTCTGGGTCTGCCGCTAGGAGAGCTCTGTCCTTCATGGGGGTGATCGCAGTGACCGCGCTCGTGGTCGTGTGCGTCTTCTTCGTCGCGCGGCGGTTGGCGTGAGGCTTGTGCCTCACGCCTGCCCCATCACCGTCCGCGTCAGCGCGCTCCGGGCAAATTTCTTCAGCGGCATCGGCTTGCCGAACAGAAATCCCTGCACGAGGTCGAAGCCGAGCTCGTTGGCGGCGACGAGGTCGGCGCGGCTCTCGACGCCTTCGGCCACGGTGCGAACACCGTAGGCGTGCGCGAGCTCGACGATGTGACGGCACACCGTGCGCTTCAGCCGATCGCTGCCGCTGCCGGTGACGAACTGCCGATCGGCCTTCAGCTTGATGAAGGGAATCTTGTCCAGATCCATCAGTGACGGCCAGTTGGCGCCGAGATTGTCGATCGACAGGCCGATATTGTGCAGGCGCACCTCCCGGGCGACCTCGACCAGGAATTCGAGATCGCGGATCGCCTCCTCGCTGTCGATCTCGATCGTCAGCCCCCCGAAGGCCGGATGCGTCGGCATGCGGCGGCAGAGATCGCGCACCGCCAGCGGCTCCTTCAGATATGACGTCGGCAGGTTGATCGAGAGATCGACCGGGCTCTGCTGCTCCAGGAGATAGTGCCAGTCCTGCAAGGCGCGCTCGATCACGAACTCCGAGAGCTCGCGCAAATGCGGATCGTGCTCTTCGGGGATGAAGTAGGCGGGCGGCACCACGCCCCAGGTCGGATGCCGCATCCGCACCAGCGCCTCGGCGCCGCTGCGGACCAAGGTGCGCGCGTCGATCTTGGGCTGGTACCAGAGCTCGAGCCAGCCGGCGTGAAGGGCCTCGCCGACATACACGGCCGGGCTCGGTGCCGGCTCGTCCGGCAGCAGCATCGCGACGCGCTCGCGCAGCGTCTCCGCGGCAAACGGCGTGGTCAGTGGCGGCAGCATCGCGAGGCCATATTCCTCGCCGACCTGCTGCACGGCCCTGACGATGATGGACTCGCGCGCGCCGACGGCGAGAACCTTGCCGTCGAAGGCCTCGCGCACCAGCGTCTCCAGAAACCTGCCGGGCTCGATGCCGTCGGCGGCGATGCCGAGCAGGATCAGGTCCGGCAACTCGCGGGTCAGCACGGTCTGCAACTCGTCCGCGCTGGCGCATTCGCTGGTGACGAAACCAAGATCCTCCAGCACCTCGGCGAGGAATGCGCGCAGATGGCGCTTGCCGTCGGCGACGCATGCGCGCGGCGTTACCTTTCGCCGTCCGAAGGTTTTGGGCCTCCGTCCGGCGAGCTCAACAAGTTCATCGTTCATCGCAAACCACTCCCGTTCCGCGACAGGTGTTAGCGATGGGAGCAGTTTCAAATATGGAGAGCTTCAGTCGATTGTTGAATTATCTGGGTAACGTTAAAGCCCGCATCACGTCTAAAATTGTCTGGATCTTCTTCCAGAAGTTTTTACGTCTGCCCGCACGTCGCGCGCGGGCGTGCGGCAATCCCGCGCAATTTTTGCAAGACGCGGCTTGGCTGCGGACACGCGCGCTGTCCTGTAATCGGACGAGGTCGCGCGCACTTCGCCCAATTGAATAATGGACGCCTCAATTGACTGTGGCCGTGGCGTGCCGGGTCATGCAGTACCAGTTCGCGACCGCGAATCAGGACGGGAAACGCCTTGTAGAATCCGTGCTGTCGAGCTGCCGGCGCTCGCGTGCAATGCCGCCATCGTCGATGTCCGCCGGTTCGATCTCATCGCAACCTCCGTCCCGTCGCTCTTGCGGTGCATCGCAGGATCGACGCGATGGCAGCGATGGGAGAGTTCATTTTCACGCGATGCGCGCATGTTTCATGGTTTACGCGTGACAGTTCTGCGACAACGTGGCCGGCTGCGGCGGCGCAAATGTGAAGCACATCACATGTGTCTTGCTGCACCTGCGCTATTGCTGTGCCCAGCCGGTGGTGGGCTGTCGAGGATTACAGCAATGACGACGCGGCGATTGATGTATTGGTGGTTCAGATTCGTTCTGTCAGGGCGATTTACCGATCGATTCCTGTGCCTGCCGCGCGCGGAGTAGCTGCGCCGCACTATCAGGTTTGCCCGATCAATTTGCGAAAAGCCGCCGCGCCGTCCTGCACGGCGTCGCGTCCCTTCCAGGCCAGATAGGACAGCTTGCCGCCGAGCGTGTCGTGGCTGCGCAGCCGGCGCGAGCCGAGAATGTGGCCGACATTGGAGGGGAAGCGGCTGACCTCTGCGGACACCAGCGCCGCGATCGCATCCATCAATTGCTGGAGCCGGACGCCCCATTCGCACCCCTCGATGCCGTCGATGTGGACCTTGAGCGCATATTCGGTGTCGTAGATGTCGGCGAGCAGGTCGCGGGCGACCAGCACGCGGTTGTGCTTGAGCGCGACCCGCAGGGCGAGCCGCTTGTCGTCGAGCCGGTCGAGCACCATGGGAACGACGGAGGCATAGGGCGTGGCGGCGACGTCGGCCACGCTCTTGCTCGCGGCGGTCCTGGTGGCAAGGCGCATCAGTTCCCAGGACGTCTTCAGGCGCCTCGCCACCAGCGCCAGCGCAAAAGGCAGCGCGTCCGGGTGGGACTTCCTGAAGGCATCGAGTTGCGCGGTGATCTGGGCAACCTGGCCGTCGTCGAATTTCGCGATCTTCTCAGGCAGCTTTTCGTTGAACTTCGGCAGGGCGTCGCCGGCGCGCAGCACCTGCTGCATTTTCCTCACGTCGTCGAAGGCGGTGCGCGAGGCCGTGTATTGCGTGAGCTTGGCGCGTGCGAACTCGGTGCTCACCGCCGATGCGAGGGTGTTCTCGAGGACCTTGAGGACCTTGGTCTGGAAGATCGACGCGGTTTTCAGCACTTCCTTCGGGTTGTTGGCGGTGACCTGGTCGTTGATCGCCTTGATGTAATCGCGCGCCATGGTCGGCAGCAGGTCGCGGCAGATCCACTCCCAGATCGGCGTGAGCGTGTTACGTGAGATCCGCCCCGCATTGGCGTGCTCGGGTGCGCCGTCGATCAGGAGCAGTTCGAGCGGCGCGAAGAAATAGCGCGAGGGACTGGTGGCGCGTGCCTGGGTCGATCCGTCCTTGCGGAATTCGGCGCGCAACTTCGCCTGGATGTCGGACGAGCCCGGCATGTCGATGCCGCACAGTTCGAGCCGCTCGAGCTCGCTGAGCAGACAGCTGCGCGAGAGCGGCGTCAGCCTCTGCAAGAACTCGGACAGCCGATCGATCTCGTTCATGGCACGCAATCTTCCGCAGCGTTTCCCGCAGGCCTGCCGGCCTCATGCGTGGAGGCATTTGCGCGCTCTCAATCGTGACCAAGAGAAGCAAGTCATTGTTAATTTATCCGTAAAAGGCGGGAGGCGTGGGCGCCCGCTGGGGAGCGTTGGTTAAGGAGGCATTTCGTTGCCTGCTCAAGTTTTGAGCGAAAGCCTCAACCTGCGCGTGGTCGATTGCGTGGGTACTCAAGCATAAATTGTGCCTACGCCGGTATTTCAGCACAAAACTGCCAAAATTACCGTAGTCTTACGGAGCAGAAAGTTAACCACAGACCGGCCTCGGTTCCGGTAAACGAGTCACATGGGGTCACAGAACGATACGGCTACCGATTCGCGGCCGTCGGAATGGTTCGAAAGCAGCTCTGCTCCGACCGAAGAGCTCGATTTCGCCCGCCTGAACGCGGTCCGCGCCAAGGCCGCCGACGAGATGGCCAGCGCCATCGCCCGCGAGCTCAACGGCCCCCTGACCGCGCTCCTGCTCTACATGGGTGAGATCAAGCACCACAGCGACCAGCTCGCGCCGGTTACGGCCGATCGGGCCTATTTGCAGCGCGTGGTGGAGAATGCGCTGGCGCAGACCGAACGTGTTTGCGGCGTGGTCAAGCAGCTTGCCGGTCCTCACAGGGATGCCTTGCCGATCCCGTCCAGGACCGAGGGCGCCGAATTGAACGCCGCCCGCGCACAGCAAGCGCAGCGCGTGCCGAGCACCGAGTTGCTGGGCCTGTCGGGCCAGAAGCGGCTGACCAAGCGCGAACGCGAGGTGTTGAGGCTGATCAGCGAGGGCTATTCGAACAAGCAGGGCGCGCTGCGGATGCACATTAGCCCGCGCACGTTCGAGAGCCATCGCGCCGAGGCGATGCGCAAGCTCGGCGCGCGCAACACCGCGGACCTCGTCCGTGCGGCGCTGCTGCATTCGAACGATTGAGGTTCTGTCCTGCGCCGCCGGGCGGGCGATCAAGCCTGGGAATGGCGTGGGGACCCGATGGGCTCAGAGATAATCCTCGGCGAAGGGGCGCACCCGCGACGGCGGCCGCAGCGACTTGGGCTCTTCCTTCGGCGCGCTCGGAATGATCGTGATGGTCCAGCGCGGCGGCATGCTCGATTCCTGCTCCAGCACCGAGCGAACGAAACCAGTCACCGTCGTCTCGCCAGCCTTCACCGTCGCCGTCCTGCCGTTGAACTGTGCGATGCGGAAGCGACGGACCTCTTTCTGATCCGCAGTCTCATAGGTGAACATGGAAACCCTCCTGGTTTCCGGCGACTATCGCCACCTATGATTAGCCATCTGTGAAAATCGCTAACCGTAGAAGTACGGCGGGCTTGGCACGCGCCTTTCTAACCCTGCGGCTCCTGCGCGCGCGCTGCGGCGTAGGCGGCATCCATCAGGTCCACGAGGCCGTGGAATTCGGCCTCGCCAAGCGTCTCCGCGGTCTGCTCCAGCCGCAACGCCAGCGCCGCAAGCCTGACATAGCCAAACGTTCCGGCCGCGCTCTTCAGCGAATGCGCTTCGCGGATGATCCTGGCGAGGTGCCGCGCGAGCGAGAGCGTGCGGAACAGTTGCAGGCGCGCGCAGGTCTCGCTCCAGAACACGTCGCGGACTTCACAGGCCCCGTCCTCGCCGATCTCCCGCACCAGCGCTTCGTAGGCACCCGGCTCGCGCGCGGGCGCGGCATCGAGCGCTTTTGGCATCGGCGCGGCGGTCACTTCAAACATGGCTTTGGCCTGTCCCGGTCACGGTTCGTCTGCCGCGCGGCCTGTACGGCGCGAGGCATGCCCCGTGTCTACGGCATCCGAATTTCAGTTCCGGTAGCAGGACGATCCGTGTTTGCAGGCCGGCGTTAGCCGCCGGTTTACCAAGGCGCCGGTCAGCGCGGGCCGAGCAGCCGGTCGTACTGGGCCTTCACGGTGGCGTAGCATTCGCACGCCGTCTGGCGCAGGCCGTCCAGGTTGAGGATCTGGATGTGTCCGCGGCTGTAGTGGATGAAATTGGCGTGCTGCAACGTATTGGCGACCAGCGACACGCTGTTGCGGCGCGCCCCGATCATCTGCGCCATCGCCTCCTGGGTCAGCAGCAGCCGGTAGTCGCCCGAGAGGTCATGGGTGTGCAGCAGGCAACGCGACAGCCGCGATTCCACCGGATGGGCGGCGTTGCAGCCCGCGGTCTGCTGGACCTGTGCGTAGACGGCCAGCCCGTGACGGGTGAGCAGCGTCCGCAAGGTGCTGCTCTGGTCGGCCGCGTCGCGCAGCCGGTCGAGGTCCATCACGGAGGCGGCACCGGGGACCAGCACGATTGCCGTGTTCAGCGCGCAGGCATCGCCCATGGTCGAGAGCGTTCCGAGCAGGCTGTCGCGGCCGACCATGGCGACCTGCACATGCTCGCCCTTGGCGAGTTTCACCACCAGCGAGATGACGCCGCGGTGGGGAAAGTAGGCGCGCTTGAGCGTCTCGCCGGTCTCCACCAGGATCGCTTCATGCGGCAGATCGATCATGCGCAAATGCGGGCGGATCAATTCGTAGTCCTCCGCCGACAGTGCGGACAGGAAACCGTTGGATGGGCGCGCCATCGTTTCCAAGACTGCCTCCGTCTCGTCAGCCCCCGAACTCGAAGCGAACGGGCTGCTTGCTGCACGGATAAGTTTGATCATGTTCCCGTCGGGATATATTGGCAATTGGGACAAGATGTCCGGTTGCGATGGCGCCCCTGCCGCACTGTGTGCACACCGGCATGCAGCAGGCCGGTTGCGCCGGGCTGTGGTCACCGCGGGGCTCCCAGCAGGCGGGCGTGGCAGCCCTTCACCGCCGCATAGCAGTCGCAGGACCTCGTCTCCAATGCGCGCTCGTCGACGATCTCGATCTGGCCGCGGGTGTAGTGAATGATGCCGGCGCGCTGGAGCGCATTTGCGACGAGGGAAATCGCGTTACGCCGGACGCCCATCATCTGCGCCAGCGTCTCCTGTGTCAGCGGAAGGAACTTGCTGTCGGACAGGTCACGGGCACGCAGGAGCCAACGCGCCAGCCGCCCTTCGACCGGGTGTACCGTATTGCACAGCACCGATTGCTGCGCATGCGCGAGCAGCGCCTGCTCATGGCGGATCATCAGGCCGCGAAACTGCGCGCTTGCGGCCGCCACCGCCCGGAAGGCCGCGATTTCGAGCACGGACGCAGTCCCGGGGAAGAGCACGGCGGCATCCGTCGGAGCGATGCCGTCGGCAAGGGCGGCGCCAGCGCCGACGGCGCTGTCGCGGCCCAGCATCGCGACCTCGATCATCTGTCCCTCGGAGAGACCCACCGTGATCGAAACGGATCCGCCATGCGGGAAGTAGACATGTCGCAGCGCGGCGCCTGCCTCGGCCAAGACAGATTCCCTGACCATTTCGACTGTCGCGAGATGGGGGCGCAGCAGATCGAAATCCGCCGCGCCGAGCATTTGCAGCAACAGGTTGGACGGGTGGCCGCTCGCGGTCATGCAGGTCAATCCGGCGCATTCATTGGTACGATCGGGCGCCGCGCCCTGTGCGTCATCCAGTTGCACGGCGACGAAAACATATTGTAAAGGTTGTGGAGCCGTCCATATACCCGTTGGGGGGCAGACAGGCTGCGGCATTTG
Organism: Bradyrhizobium sp. Mp27; assembly: GCF_029953005.1. Lineage (NCBI taxonomy): Bacteria > Pseudomonadati > Pseudomonadota > Alphaproteobacteria > Hyphomicrobiales > Nitrobacteraceae > Bradyrhizobium > Bradyrhizobium sp. Mp27. The sequence continues at coordinate 63,179 of NZ_JASAUS010000039.1, forward strand.
CGGCGGAAATTGAGAATTGCATGCTGGTCCGCGCGTCAATTAGGGGCGTCCGTCTTGCGCCGGGCGGCAGGAAAAAGCGGCAAGAGGGTTGTCATGAGCCGCTAGCATCGCAACTGCACCGCCATCGGACGCCGGCCGGCACCTGCGGCTTCCCCTCAAGCGCGCATTTCCCGCCATCCGGGACTGGTTTGCGTGGCTTCGCGATGCCGCGACTGTCGCACCTGCCCGTGATTTCCCGACAGGACCGTTGACGCTTGCATCAATGTTTCGACCAGCCAGAGGAGGACGGCGTGCCCCGCGGTTCGATCTCTGAATCGCTGAAACGGGAGGCTCAAACGGGCACGGCAGGTCTGCACCATGTTCTCATTGTCGACGACGACCCGATGGTGTGCATGGCCATCGAGATCTATCTGCAGCGGAATCATTTCCGGGTGACGATTGCCGACGGAGGAGAAGCCGGCCTTCGCGCTCTCGAAAACGAACAAGTCGATCTGATGATGATCGACATCTTCATGCCGCGTATGCGCGGGTTCGAGTCGATCCGGATCTTTCACGAGCACGCGCCGGCTATTCCGCTGATCGCGATGTCCGGCTACGCCTTCGCAAATTTGAACGCGCCCGCACCCGACTTCCTCCGGATGGCGCTGGAGCTCGGCGCTGCGCGTTGCCTTCGCAAGCCGTTCACACCGGATGCGTTACTCGCTGCCGTCAAGGATTGCCTCGCGGAGCATCGTGCTGTCTCCGCAATTGGGTTAGCACGGTAGCAATCGCGGCGGCCGCGAAATAAGCGTCCGTTTACCGCAAGCGCAGCTGTTGCGGATTGAGCAGGCGAGCAGCGGGCGGCCGTGTGAGCGATTCTGATTGCGCGTGATTTGATTCAATTCGCGCGGCCCGTGCATATTGTCCTCCGCCAGCGTGATTTTTTACGCATGTCGCAGTGTTGTTATCGGAGCGTTTACCTATCGCGTCTGTCGCGTGAGATGCGGCGCCGCTTTTGCCGAAAGACGCTATCGCAGGTCGCGAAGCGCAAACTTGTCTTCAATATCCGTATTAGCACGGAGGCTGAAATTAACGGGACCGTGAAAGGGGTTGTCTAACGATCCAGGCGCGGACCTCCGCCGAACTCCAGGTGCGGCCCAGGCGTCGAAGTCCCGCTCAGTAAGGCGTAGCTCATGGATGATCTGTTGCGGGAGTTTTTGACGGAGACCAGCGAGAGCCTGGACACCGTCGACAATCAGCTGGTGAAGTTCGAGCAGGAGCCGAACAACGCCAAGATCCTGGATAACATCTTCCGCCTGGTCCACACCATCAAGGGCACTTGCGGCTTCCTCGGACTGCCGCGGCTTGAAGCGCTGGCACATGCCGGCGAGACGCTGATGAGCAAATTCCGCGACGGCATGCCGGTGACGGCCGGCGCGGTGACGGTGATCCTGGCCTCGATCGACCGCATCAAGGAAATCCTCGCCGGGCTGGAGGCGACCGAAGTCGAGCCCGAGGGCACCGACCGCGACCTCATCGACAAGCTGGAAGCGATGGTCGAGCAGGGCATGGCGGCTATGGCCGCAGGTGCTGTTGCTGATGCACCGCCGCTCGTGCCGGAAGCTCCCGCTCTCGTCGAAGCAAAGGTTGCACCGTCGAAAGAAAAAGAAATGACCGAAGGCTCGCTGATCGACCAGACCCTGGAGCGCCCGCTGCGTCCGGGCGAAGTCTCGCTCGACGAGCTCGAGCGCGCCTTCCGCGAGACCGCGATCGAAGCGCCGGCCCCTGTCGTCAAGGCCGAGCCCGCGCCGGCGGCTGAAGCTCCGGCGCCCGCCGCCAAGGAAGCTGCAAAGCCCGCCAAGGAGAAGCCCGCGCCGAAGAAGTCGACGGCCGACGAGAATGCAGGCGAAGGCGCCAGCATCGCCAACCAGTCGATCCGCGTCAACGTGGATACGCTGGAGCATCTGATGACCATGGTCTC
>NZ_JASAUS010000040.1:0-64917 GCF_029953005.1 Bradyrhizobium sp. Mp27
GCAGTAGTGGCTCAGGGGCGTATGCGGCTCATTCTCAAGTCGCCCGCGCAGCGCTCGCAGGAGGCGCGACTTGCCGATGCCAGGCTCGCCCGTCAGCAGAACCACCTGGCCCTCACCCTCCTTGGCGCGCTCCCACTGCTCGAGCAGCAGGCCGATCTCATGCTCGCGCCCGACAAGCGGTGTCAGGCCGGCGCCGTGCAGTGCCTCGAACCGGCTCTCGGCGGCGCCTTCTCCGACCACGCGCCACGCCCGCACCGGAACGGGAAACCCCTTCAAGATCTGCAGGCCGAACTCGGCGAGCTCGAACAGCCCACCAATGAGCTCGCGGGTCCGGGCGGAGATCATCACCGTACCCGGCTCGGCGAGGGCTTGCAGCCGCGCTGCGAGATTCGGCGTATCGCCGACCACCGTCTCCTCGCGCGCCGCGCCTTCGCCGATCAACTCGCCGACAACCACCGACCCGGTCGCGATGCCGACACGGGCCGCCAACGTCTCGCCGTGCCCCGATCCCAGGCTCTGCACCGCCACGACCGCGGCAAGGCCGGCCCGCACCGCGCGTTCGGCCTCATCCTCATGGGCGCGCGGGTAGCCGAAATAGGCCAGTACACCATCCCCCATGTACTTCGCCACATGCCCTTCGAACCGCGCGATCGCACCCGCCACTACGCTGTGATAGCTCCGCAGCACTTCGGCCATTTCCTCCGGATCGAGCCGCGCCGCGAGCGCGGTCGAGTCGACCAGATCGACAAACATCACAGTGAGCTGGCGGCGCTCGGCCTCGGATGCAAGTGAGACGCTGGCGGAGATGGCGGCGGGTGCGGCCGTAGCAGGGGCGGTCACTGACATTGAGCCGGCGCGCAGGGCGGCAATGGCGGCGAGCAGCTTGCGGCGATGGCCGATCGAGGCGACGCCGAGCCCGATCAAATCCTCGGCCGTGAGGTCCAGGAGGACCTCGGCATCGATGTCGTTCTCGCGGAACGCCTGTGCGTACTGTCCCAGCCCCAGACCACACAGCCAAGCTGTGACGTCCATGGGCTACTCCCGGCTCTCGTCTCCACTAAAGTGCGTCAGCTTACTGCAAAACAGTTTGAGCGAGGGCGCGATAAAAGGTCACGTGATCACTGCGGGGGAGGGCTAACTCCTGGCATCTTTTGAGGTCGCCGCTCCCTGGAAACGTCCGCTGGTAAGGAAAGAAGGGACGTCATCAGCGTCGGCTCCAAACGTCGCGAATGACCCAATTCGGACTTGGTTCGCGATGGATGGTTCAAGCCGATCCGAGAATGAATTTAAGCGCTTCAGTCTGAATTTTTTGCTGTATCCTATCGGGCCTTCCAGCTCCGCAACATTTGGGAGGAGGTTAGGATGAACAAGTCCTTTGTCGCCGCCGCTTTGATCGCGTTGGCAAGTTCTGCGATGGCTCAAGATGCGATGAAGGTGGTCAAGCCCGATGGGCTGACGTGGATAGAGCATCCGGTCTTCAGGGGCGTGCAAACCGCCATCTTGATCGGTGACCCAACAAGGGCCGAGACGATCGTCCAGCGGGTGAAATTCCCGCCGAATTATAAAGTTCCGCCGCACACTCATCCCTATGCCGAGGTCGTCACCGTGATGAGTGGCAGCTTTGGGAACGCCATGGGGGAAAAGTTTGATCCCTCGAAAGGCGAGATTTTGAAGCCGGGCTCCGTCTTCGCGCTGCCGGCGAAGCACCCCCATTATGTTTGGACGACAAACGAAGAAACGATGGTCCAAATTGTATTCACCGGGCCGGGGGGCATCGTGTTCATCGATCCAGCCGACGATCCGCGCAAGAAGTAAAAACGAAGCGCCGAAGCATATAAAGAGGCTACCTCAATCGGCGGCCTCTTTCGTCATTCCGGCACAGGCGCGATGTCGGCTGTTGGCCGATATTGTTGCAAAGGTCAATTTTCGCCGATGACCAAAATTCTGCGGGCCGCGGGCGCGACTTTCGCGTACAACATGCGAGGGACCTCACGGCCTCACGCAAAATTCACAGGCGACTTTGGTAACGCGATTGAGGTCATACGAATCAGCGATCGCTCGCTGCTTAGTGTTTTCGCGAAAAATCTTGAGCCCTACAACTTTCGACTTTTGCAACACAATCGGCCCTTAGCCGAAGGTCAATTGAGCGCGTGTCCTGTCGGCTGCCAGGGGCAAACCGGACGCCGATCCAACTTGGCGTCCATAGCTGCTTTTGACCCACATGTATGGTCCGGCCGTGCGTAGCAAGAGGTTCATCGATCAGGTGGTGAGTGGTCTTGCATCAATGTATCCGGCCTTTGATTGGAGCATTTGCTCCGGGCCATCATGGATATCAGCGCGTGCGTTCTCATTAGCGGACAGGCCTCGATTGGGCCATTTGGGTCACCAGTGTTCGCATGCGCCGGGAAGACCGAACCTCCATCTCGTCTCATCCTCTCGCAGACCTCGGCTGGAACCTGTTGATGGGGTTACGTCATCGCATGCTCCTCCTACCTCGCAGTTCCTGTGTTCGAGCCAGGGGCCGTTCCTTCGTCCCGGCCCGCAGGACGTGCGTCGCGTCGCGCGCACGGGCGGTCAAGGCCGGCCGTTGCGCTTGGCTTGCGGCTGGCTCCGGCGTTGCCAGGCCGCGCCTTGACCGCGCCGAGCACGGCGCGAGGATCAAGCGGGTCGGACGCCTGCATCGTTGGTCCTTGTCAGCTCGAAGGCGCGTCCTTTAGCCAGCACCGCCCAGGCGATGCGGGCAAGCTTGTTGGCGAGTGCGATCGCCAGCACGTTGTGGTGCAATCGCTTCTTGGCGGCTTCGATCCAGGATCTGAGTCCGTAACGTTCCCAGTTCTTGATCCTGACCAGCACAACCCATGCCGCCTGCACGAACAGAACGCGCAGGTAGCGATTGCCGCGCCGTGAGATTTTGCCGAGGATCGTGCGGTCTCCCGTCGAGATCTGCTTAGGCACCAGTCCGAGCCAGGCGCCGAAGTCGCGGCCTTTGGAGAAGACGTCTCCAGTGCCGATCGCGGCCACCATGGCGCTCGAAATGATCGGCCCGATGCCAGGCACCGTCATCAGGCGCGAACACGCCTGATCTTGACCGGCCAGTGCTTCAATTGTAAATAAGCGCCGAACTTTGACCCCCATCGGCTTCCAACATTGACCCCACACGAGATGAGCATTCCGGTGATGGTTTCAATGAATTGGGCGGTGTTGGGCGGGGTCAACCTTCGGCGCCGATCGGGGGGCAAGCCGTACGCCGAATAACAGTCAAACAAGGACGTGCGCTTTTCGGGGTCGAAATCGGCATTCGCGATGCCAACAACAGAAAGCTCCCCCACGATGGCAAGGCCGTTGGCGACCTCGTGGTTCGGGGGCCCTGGATTGCCCGCGCGTATTACAAGATGCCGGAGAGCGAGCGGGTTATATGCAGGTTACGGATCGCGCGAAGGACGTCATCAAGTCCGGAGGCGAATGGATATCGTCTATCGAACTCGAAAACCTGGCGATGGCCCACCCCGAAATCGTCGAAGCGGCGGTGATTGGTATTGCGCATCCAAAATGGGACGAACGCCCGCTCCTGCTTGCGGTCCGGCGCCAGGGGTCGAGGCTCAAGGCGCAAGATCTCCTGACCTTTTACGAGGGCAAGATCGCGAAGTGGTGGATGCCGGACGACGCTCTGTTCGTCGACGAGCTTCCGCACGGAGCGACCGGAAAAGTCCTGAAGACCAAATTGCGCGCGCTTTACGGAAACCGCGATTCCGCCGCGATCAGCCAGACGGGCAACCCGCCCGCCGCCGAAGCCAACGGAGGTTCCTATGTCAGTCCGCAGCTCGCTTCTCGCAGCCGCCGTCACCTTCGCCTCACTCGGAGCCGCACACGCTAACGGCCTGCGGCCGATCGAGGGCCTGAGCATCAATCTCGGCGATGTATCCGGCGTCGCCTACTACACGGTCGAGCCCGATGGATTCCGCGTCGTCACGACTCTTCCACAGGGTGAAGCGGGAACGCCGATCCGCTTTGTGACAGTACTGGCGCCCGGTCAGCGCGTCGTTGTCTCAACGCCATACCAGGCACCCGCGCTCGAAATCAGCCGAAAGGGCGATGAACTGCTCGTCCGCAAGGCGAGCACGTTCTCCAATTGACTGTCAATTGGCACGCAAGCGCCGATGTGAAGGAGCCAAGGATGTCCACGATTCATCTCCGCCAGCTATTTGGACGGCGCAGGCAGGATCGGCCTTCAAGTCGGGATCAAGCCTGATCCGCGATAGCTTTCGATCAGCACATCGAACAATTTCAGGTCGGCGCGGCTCCGCGCCATCAGTTGTGCGCCGGCAACGGCCGCATAGATCGCGCGCGCCCTCGCTTCTCGCTTGCCGGCGGGAATTGAAGCCGCAGCGAGCATTCTGGTTAGCCACGCCACGTTGACATCGGCGAATGCCTGCACCTCGGTCTTCACGGCGTCCGGCAGATCATCATATTCGGCTGCCATGAAGCTACAGAGGCACATGCGATTGTCGTGCTCGAGCGATCGACGAAAGAGCCCCGGGTAGGCCCGGAGCGCCTTTCTCGGATCTCCGTTCGCTTTTGAAAGAGCTTCAAGGTTCGCTGCCGTATCCTCCCAGTAGCGTCTCGCCACCGCCGCACCCAGCTCGGCCTTGCCGGGGAAGTGGTGATAGATGCTCGCAGCCTTGATGCCGACTTCAGCCCCGATGTCGCGGAAGTTCAACCCGCCATATCCGTGCGCCTGGGCCGTCCTGCGCGCCGCGGCCAGGATTGCTTCTCTCGCATTTTCGCTCATCGTCATCACCTTAACGTGTCCCTACCAAATGACAGGTAGGGATTGAAGTCCCCAAATGCGAGGGACATGTCCAGCCTACCAAATGACAGGTAGGATCGATATGACTGATGACATCGTTAGAATGGACGCCACCCGCATCGCACAGCTCATCGCTCAACGGGAGCTTTCGCCCGTCGAGGTCATGCAGGCGCATCTCGACCGCATCGCGGCGGTCAATCCCAAGCTGAATGCGATCGTGACGCTGGCCGATGGCGCGATGGAAAGCGCCGGGAAGGCCGAAGCGGCGGTGATGTCGGGCGCCCAGCTCGGCCCTCTCCACGGCGTTCCGTTCACCGTCAAGGATGGAATCGACACGGCGGGCGTGCTGACACAGCGCGGTTCGCCGATTTTCAGAGGGCGCGTGCCTGATACTGATGCCACCGTCGTGGCCAGGCTGAAGGCCGCCGGCGCCGTCCTCATCGCAAAGACGAATCCACCGGAATTTTCCTATTCGATCGAAACCGACAATCTCCTGACGGGCCAAACCAACAACCCCTGGAACCTCGACTACACGCCGGGCGGATCGAGCGGCGGTGAATCCGCTGCCATCGCAGCGGGCATGTCGCCACTCGGTGTGGGCAGCGATCTCTCGATCTCGTTGCGCGGCCCGGCAGCGCATACCGGTGTCGTCGGATTTAAAGCGACTCACGGTCGAATGCCGATGACGGGCCACTGGCCTCGGGTGCCGAGCCGTTTCTGGCACGTCGGTCCGATGGCGCGTTCCGTTCGCGATGTGGCGCTCGCTTATTCCTTGATGGCAGGCCCCGACGGCGCCGACGGCTTCTCGGTGAGCTCGCCCAACTTCGATACAGGGATAGGTACGAAATCGACCCGTGAGCTTCGCGTGGGCTGGATGGCCTCTCCGGGCTTCTTCGGACCCATCGATCCGGAAGTGGTCGCGACCGTGAAGGCAGCGGCACATTCGCTGAGCAATGCCGGCGACCACGTCGAACAGGTCCGGTTGCCGGTGGTGGAGCAGACCGATGCCAACAGCGTCCTCTGGCAGCTCCAGCAGATGGAATCCCGGCGCGAGTTCGAGAAGGTCACCGCCGGCCATGAGGCCGAGATCTTCAGGCACGCCAAACTGGTCCTTGGTGCACCTGATACGCCGATCGCCGACTTCGTCGCCGCCGAGCAGGCCATAGAGCGCCTTCGCGACAGCTTCGCCGAATACTTCCAGCGGTACGATGTGCTGCTATGTCCGGTGACCCCGTTCCCGGCGACCAAACACGGTCTCAAGGACCTCGTGGTCGATGGCGTGACGGTTTCGCCCTTCCACGTGATGAGCGCCACATCACCGTTCAGCTTGACGGGAATGCCCGCGCTATCAATGCGGTTTGGAACGAGCCACGACGGCCTTCCGATCGGCGTGCAGATCGTCTCGTCCTGGCTGGCGGAATCGACGGTGCTCAAGGTAGCCTCGCTCCTCGAGGAGTTGAGCCCGGTCCGCAACCTTCACCCGACTATCTGACGATGAGAGGGCGGGATTCATCCCGCCCTCTCCCCAGAGAGCATCCACCATGAACGATGAGCTGACGATATCGCGGCTTGCTCAATCAACCGACGGTCACGTTCAATTGCGTCGCAAATCCTGGTGCGCTCCGGTCATTGTTGCCGTCCATAGGTTCGCTATCGGTTGCCGCTCCCTTCCCTCATGAAGTTCCCGCGCGCGCCGGACCATCACCGGAAGCAGGACGTCATGAAGGCACACAGCAGCGCTCTCGAAGAGGCCGAGAAGGATGATCACAATGAACATTCAAGTCTCGCTCACACCGACGCGCAGCCGATCGACCTGAATTCCCTGCAGACATTCGTCGCTGTCGTGCGCGCCGGCGGATTTGCGGCGGCAGCCCGCGAAACCAACACGCCGAGGTCGTCCGTCAGCTTGCGCATCCGCAGCCTGGAGGCGGCGCTCGGTGCGCGGCTCTTCAAGAGGTCTACGCGCGCTTTTGCCCTCACGGCCGCAGGACGAGAACTCTACCAGCGTTCGGCTGGCGCGCTTGCCCTGCTTGTCAACGCGCTCCGGGGGGTAAGCGGTGCTAACGACCCATATGCCGGCGAAATCCGTATCACGCTGCCGGCCGACTTTCCGGTCAGGATCGTGGCAGCCGCGATCGGGGATTTCAGAAACGATCACCCCAATGTGCGCTTTGAGGTGTCGCTCACTAACGACGTGCTCGATCTCATCTCCCAGGATATTGATATTGCGCTCCGCATCGGAGCGGCCAATCCTCAGGAAGCCCTGATCAAGGGCGCAATCGACATGAAGTTTGGTCTTTATGCGAGCGCAGACTATGTGAGCAGTCACGGGATTCCCGTCGATATTCGCGAGGCGTCAACTTTGATCGGGCCATCGAGGCCGGAATTGCTGCGCCTTCTATCCCGCTCCTTGCCGGGCGGGGCAACGTGGCCCGCCTTTCATGTCGCGGTCGACTCCTTCGCTCTTGCTCGTGAGCTTGTGCTGAATCACCGGGGGATTGGTCTGCTTCCGGAAGCCCTCTGCAGAGTGGAATACGCATCGGGGCTCGTCGTGCCGGTTTTGCCAGAGCAGTTCTCCGGGACGATCCGCCTGCATCTCACATATCCGTCGCGGGCCGATCTAAGCGCCAAGGTCGCGGATTTTAGCCGTGTGTTCGAGCGACACCTTGCATCTGCGGGGCGGTGATTTCCGTTGTCGTCGTTGTTCATGCCGACAGTTTGAGGTGGACCGTTCGGGCAGCAGAACTGGTCTTCGGGAAACTCCGACGCCAATTGGCCAGAACTACAGCGGCTGTGGCTTGCGGAAGGGGACTAATCCGCAGCCCTCCCGCATGCAATCTATCGAGCTCCGAAGTCAATGGAGCCTTGGCCAATGCAGAGCGTCATCACGACGAAGTTCGAAACGACCGAATTTGCCGGTCTCACGACGAAAATTATCAATCCGCAGGAAAGCCCGTTCACGGTGCTGGACATGACCATCAAGCCGGGCTTCGGCGCACCCGCCCACATCTCCGAGGAGGAGGACAAGCTGTTTGTCCTCCTGGAGGGCCAGGTGAAATACCTCGTGGGAGACCAGACCGAGGTCGCGGGACCCGGCTCGCGGATTCTCGTGCCGAGAGGAGTTGTTCACGGCTTCACCAATGAGGGGCCGGCCGACGCGAGACACATCCTCGTCTCCACGCCGCGTCGTCACGAGGAATTCTTCCGCGATCTGCACAGGATCCCCGAGCCGCGCGAGCAGCACATGGACATGCTGCCGACGATCGCAGCGCGCAACGGCCAACGGATAGTTGGTCCGCTCCCATGACACGATGGGCAGCACCGAACGCGCGTATCGCCGCGATTTCGACGTCCCTAGGCCACCCTCCACCTCCCGTCCCCCGCGCGCTTCAGCACTGGGTCGCTCACCCGCACATGCTCGGCGAGGAAATCGATGAACGCGCGCACGCGCGCGGGCAGGGGGGCGGTGTGGCCGACATAGACGGCGTGGATGTCTTCGCGGTCGCCGGGATTGTAACTCTGCAAGACCGGAACGAGACGGCCCGATTCGATGTCGGGGCCGATGTGGAAGAGGGCGAGGCGGGCGAGGCCGACGCCGCCGAGGGCGAGGCGGCGGGCGATTTCGCCGTCGCTGGCGCGCGCGACGGGCGGTGGCAGGGCTTCCTCGGTGCGGTCGCCGCGCCGGAATGGCCAGCCGCCGCGGATGCGCGGAAAGGTCCAGCCGATGCCGCGGTGCTCAGTGAGATCCGCCGGCGTCTTCGGCGTGCCGAAGCGCGCCAGATAGTTTGGGGTGCCGACGACGACCATGCGGCTGGTGCCGAGCTTTCGCGCGACCAGACGTGAAGCTTTCAGGGGCCCGACGCGGATGGCAATATCGGCCCGTTCCTGCATCAGGTCGATCAGCGTGTCGGTCAGCACGAGGTCGAGTGTGACCTCGGGATGCCGTTCCAGGAAGCGGGGAATCAGCGGTAGGACGTGCAGCATGCCGAAGGGAATGTTGCAGTTGACCGTGAGGCGGCCGCGCGGCGCTGCGCCTGAAGCCGCCTCGCGCTCGGCCTCTTCCATCTCTCCGAGAATGCGCACGGCGCGCTGGTAGAAGGCCTGGCCTTCCTCCGTCAGCGTCAGCTTGCGCGTGGTGCGGTTGATCAGCCGCGAGCCGAGGCGCGTCTCCAGCCGCGAGATCAGCTTGCTGACGCCCGACGGGGTCAGGCGCAGTTTTCGCGCGGCCTGGGTGAAACCGCCGAGATCGACGACGCGGACGAAAACCTCCATCTCGGCGGAGCGGTTGGTGTCGAAACGGGCCATGTTGAATTCACGTCACAAATGGTTGGATTGCGGACATCCTAATGGTTTCGCTGCGCTGCGGCTATCTGCGTGGCTCGTCCCTCGCATTGGAGCCGCGCATGCCTCCCGCCGTCCTCGCCCTCACCGCCGGTGCCTTCGGCATCGGCACCACCGAGTTCGTCATCATGGGCTTGCTGCTCAAGGTCGCCGCGGACATGCACGTCTCCGTGCCGGTCGCGGGGCTGCTGATCTCCGGCTATGCGCTCGGCGTCTTCGCCGGCGCGCCCGTCCTGACGCTGGCGACGCGGCGGATGCCGCGGAAAATCGTTCTTCTCGCCCTGATGGCGATCTTCACGCTCGGCAATGCGGCTTGTGCGCTTGCGCCGAACTACGAATGGCTGATGGCGGCGCGGGTGCTGACCTCGCTCGCCCACGGCACCTTCTTCGGCGTCGGCTCGGTGGTCGCCACCAGCCTCGTCGCGGAGGAGAAGCGCGCGTCGGCGATTGCGACCATGTTCATCGGCCTGACGGTCGCGACGCTCCTGGGCGTGCCCTTCGGCGCCTGGTTCGGCCTGATGCTCGGCTGGCGCGCGGCATTCTGGGCGGTGACGGTGATCGGCGTGATCGCCTTCGCAGTGGTGGCCACATTCGTGCCCGGCCATGTCGGCAATGGCGACAAGCCGATCTCGCTCTCCGAGGAGGTCGCGGTGCTCGGCCGTCCGCAGGTGCTGCTCGGCCTCGCCATGACCGTGTTCGGCTTTGCCGGCCTGTTCGTCGTCTTTACCTATATCCAGCCGATCCTGACGCGCTTCACCGGTTTCTCGGAAGCCGCGGTGTCGCCGATCCTGCTGGTGTTCGGTGCGGGTCTCGCGATCGGCAACGTCGCCGGCGGCAAGCTCGCTGATCGCGGCCTCGCGCGTGCCCTGATCGGCACGCTCGCCGCGCTCGCCATCGTGCTGCTTGGCCTTGCCGCCGTGCTGTCGGTCAAGATCGCAGCCATCGCGCTGATCCTGCTGCTTGGCATTGCGGCCTTTGCGACCGTCGCGCCGCTCCAGCTTCGCGTGCTGGAAGCTGCCGGCCCCAGCGGCCGCACGCTCGCTTCCAGCCTCAACATCGCCGCCTTCAATCTCGGCAACGCGCTCGGCGCGTGGGTGGGCGGCGTCACCATCGACCGCGGCCTCGGTCTCTCCGCGCTGCCGCTGGTCGCGGCCGGCATCACGGCCCTCGGTCTTGTGCTCGCGCTATGGAGCCTTCAGCTCGATCGAACGCAGTCCGCAGTCGCGGCGTGCCCGGCGGAATAGGAGAATGATCATGGAACATCGCAATCTCGGCGCCTCCGGCCTTAGGGTACCTGTCCTCAGCTTCGGCACCGGCACGTTCGGTGGACAAGGGCCGCTGTTCTCGGCCTGGGGCCGCAGCGGCGCCGACGAAGCGCGCAGGCTGGTCGACATCTGTCTCGAGGCCGGCGTCAATCTGTTCGACAGCGCCGATGTCTATTCGAACGGCGCGTCAGAAGAGATCCTCGGCGCCGCGATCAGGGGACGCCGCGACAAGGTGCTGATCTCCACCAAGATGAGCCTGCCGATGGGCGACGGTCCGCTCGATGCCGGCTCATCGCGGCATCGCTTGATCGCTTCGGTCGAATCGGCGTTACGGCGGCTCGGCACCGATTACCTCGATCTGCTCCAGCTCCATGCCTTCGATGCGTTCACGCCGATCGAGGAGGTGCTGTCCACGCTCGATACGCTCGTACGCGCCGGCAAGCTGCGCTATGTCGGTGTCTCCAATTTCGCCGGCTGGCAGCTGATGAAGTCGCTCTCCATCGCCGACCGGCACGGCTGGCCGCGCCATGTCGCGCATCAGGTTTATTATTCGTTGCTCGGCCGCGACTATGAATGGGAGCTGATGCCGCTCGCACGCGACCAGGGCGTCGGCGCGCTGGTCTGGAGCCCGCTCGGCTGGGGCCGGCTCACCGGCAAGATCCGGCGCGGCGAGCCGCTTCCTGCGGGCAGCCGTCTGCACGCCACCGCGCAGTTCGGCCCGCCCGTGGACGAAGAGCGGCTCTATGCCATCGTCGACGTGCTTGATACGATCGCCGCGGAGACCGGCCGCACCGTGCCGCAAATCGCGATCGCCTGGCTGCTGTCGCGTCCCACCGTATCCTCGGTGATCATCGGCGCCCGCGACGAAGCGCAGTTGCGCGACAATCTCGGCGCGGTTGGCTGGTCGCTGAGCGCTGCGCAGATCGCGCGTCTCGACGAGGTCAGCGCCGTGATGCCGCCTTATCCCTACTACCCCTATCGCATCCAGGAAGGCTTTACGCGCCTCAATCCGCCGCTGGTGTGACGAACGACTAGTAAAAAGCAGCGATCGCAGTCGCGATTCCCGCTGGAAGATTCGGCTCGTTCCTCAGCGTGTCCAGAAACGCGGGATCGCCTGATACCGTGAGGCCATCCAGCTTGATCGGATGCAGCGGCTCGGCCGCTGCCGCGACCGCCGCCAAATCCGGACCGGTCCTGACACCGTTGAATTCGAGCCGCGGGCGCAGTTGGACATTGTTGCCGAACTGCTCGTCCAGCGCGAGGCGCCATCCGGTGCGTGACACCGCTCCGCGGGCGATCGCATCGCTCATGGCGAGGCTGTGCGGCTGCAGCGTGCCGAGATTGCCGAGCGCGGCGCGAAGGCGGCTCGTCGCCTCCGCCAGCGTGATCCTCTCGATGCCGGGATCCTGGTCGGGCGAGGTGAAGTCGATCACCCGTGCGCTGCTGCCGATCTTGAGCGCCTCGCCGATTCCGCCCGCCTTCTGCATGACCGTCTTCGTCCCATAACGGGCTCGTCCGCCGATGGTGACCAGAACGATGTCCTGCTCGCGCGATTTGATCAGATGAGCGTAGGGATCGCCGGTGACTCCCTTCACGACCAGAAGGTCGGCGAACTTGCCCTTGGCGATCGTTCCCAGCTTCGCATCCCACTTGAGAATGGCGGCCGGATTGCGCGTCGCCATCGAGACGATGTCGTAGTCGCTGAAGCCGAGATTGAAATGCGCGGACACGACCTTGGCCGCCTTCAGCTCGTCGAGCAGGTTCTTGCTGCCGGACGGCGACCAGTCCGAACCGAGCGCAATCGTGAGGCCGGCCGTGCGCGCGGCAACGACATTGGTCGTCTTTCCGTAGAGCAGCAGATTGCTCAGGGGCGACCAGACGACCTTGGCATGGTTTTCGGCCATCGTTCCGAAGTCGGTCGCATCGAGTGCCGTGCAATGAATGCCGGCGAGCGACGGCTCGATCGCCCAATCTCCCTCGGAATTGCGCAAGGCGAGGAAGTGGCTATGCGCCTTGGTGTCGATGCCTTCGCTGAGATGCAGCAGGAAGCACGATGACGATTTCAGCTCGTTGTCGAACTTCGCCCAATCCTCGGCATCGATGTCGGGAATCTTCGAGTGGGCCTTCGGCAGATCGGGCGGGCTGCCGATCTCGGCGGCGCGCAACGCACCCTTGTAATATTTGTGGATCGTGCCGCTCCAGTTCGACAGCGTGATCCCCTGGCTCCTCGTGGTGCCCGCGACCATGCACTTGGCTTCGACATAGCGGACCAGGGCCGGCAGCAGCGAGCCGTCGTCGGCCAGCGCGATCGCACTCATGGGGCCGGTCACCGACGTCTTGTACGATTTGGCGTTCTGCCATTGGTCGCGATTGCCGTAGGGCTGCGGCACGCGCCAGAGCGGCAGGATGTTGTAGCTCAGGTGATTATGCAGCTCGATCAGGCCGGGATAGATGGTGCCGCCGGTCGCCACTGCAACGACGGCCTCGAAGCCTGCCGGGGCCGGCTGTCCCTTGGGTACGATCGCCGCGATGCGATTGTCCTCGATGAAGATCGTCCCGCTCTTGATGACGTCGCCCTCGGCGGTCATCGTCACGATCCGCCCGCTCAGGGCCCATCGCTTCGGGTTGGCAGCCGGGCTCATGGGATCACTCCGTCGGGGATGGTGATCGTGATCGTGCGCCGCTTGGTGGCCGCGTCGGCGCCCTGGCGCACGGCCCACGGCGTGTCTCCACGCATCCACGCCGGCAGCCCGGCGGGGAGATCCTTTGCGATGATGTCGAAGAGCTCGGTCGGCTTGAAGGCGTCGCCATATGGCACGAGCGTCGTCGGCTCGTCGGGATGCAGGACCTCAGGTGCGAGAGCCGCGAGCGCGGCGTTCCACTTGGTCAGCATGATCTTGGTGTTCGCGGCCCGCGTCGCGTTATCGTGGGCCGAGCTTTCCGGCCAGGTCGGGTGCGTGATGTGCTGATAGGCGAGGGTCTTGTAAGCCGTGCCA
Organism: Bradyrhizobium sp. Mp27; assembly: GCF_029953005.1. Lineage (NCBI taxonomy): Bacteria > Pseudomonadati > Pseudomonadota > Alphaproteobacteria > Hyphomicrobiales > Nitrobacteraceae > Bradyrhizobium > Bradyrhizobium sp. Mp27. The sequence goes on from NZ_JASAUS010000040.1 coordinate 13,410, forward strand.
TCGGGCGTCTTGAGCCAGGCCTTCCAGGCCTCTTCGGCGAGGCCGCCGAGCGAGACAACGGCTTCGATATTGCCCGGCGCGAGCACGGCCTTGAACCATTTGTCGCGATACTCGACGATGCCCGGCTCGTTCTTGTGCTTGTTGCCGCCGCTCTGCCCGTAGACGCTGTACAGGAAGGTGTTCACCATCACGTAGCTCTGCGTGATGCCGAGCTTGGCGAGAAAGCCCTGAGTGCGGCGCCCCGCGGTGCCGACCAGGATCCGGCGCACGATCGTCTCGTGCTGGGCGGGATCCTGACCGACGACGAGCACGCGCGCCGATCCGTCGAGCCGGCCGCGATGAAAGATCGGCCCCCATTCAATCCGGAAATCGTCGGGATCGTAGGTTTCAGCGGTCGGATAGTCGGCGCACAGATCGCGAAATGGCTGCTGGTCGTATCCGCTGTCGAATTCCACCAGCATGGCAAATGCTCCGATGTATCGCTGTCAGAATAGCTAGGTCAAAAACCTAATCGCCATGGCACAATCTTGATGGCACAATCTTGGCGGTGGTTTGTTCCACCATTCAACCAGTATATGGGTCAGGAGAGCGGGGCCAAAGGTTCACGCGCGTCTCTCGCGCCGGCCCGTGGCAGAGCGTCGCGGCGACGCGCCATGCAGAAACGCGCCTGTACACGCTCGCGTGATCTCCATAACCTCCGCCGCGCAATTTTTTGGAGATGCGGCGTGGCGAAGAAGACGGCGACGAAGAAGAAAAGTGTTGCAAGGAAAGTAACGAAGACCTCGGTCAAGACGAGCACCGCCCGCAAGGGGGCCGTTGCGAAGGCGGCCAAGAAGACGGTCAAGAAGCCGGCGCCGCGCAAGTCGGCGACGGCGCGCCGTCCGAAAGGTCCGGTCTGGCAATGGTCCGCGGTCGACACCGCAGCTGCGATCCGCAACGGCGCGATCTCCGCGGTCGAGACCGTCGAAGCGCATCTGGAACGAATGCGCGCCGTCAATCCGCGGCTGAATGCGGTTGTCGTCGATCTCAGCGAGGAAGCGCTGAAGGCTGCGCATGCGGCCGACAAGCAGCGCGGCAGGGGCGGCGCGCTCGGCCTGCTGCACGGCGTGCCCATCACGATCAAGGAGAATGTCGACTACGAAGGCCGGCCGAATTTCAACGGCGTGCCCGCCAACAAGGATTTTGTCGCGCCGTCGGACTCGCCCGTGGTGCGCAATCTCAAGAAAGCCGGCGCGATCGTCATCGGCCTCACCAACACGCCGGAATTCTCCTTCCGCGGCTTCACCGACAATCCGCTGCACGGGCTGACGCTGAACCCCTGGGACCCGAACATCACCTGCGGCGGCTCTTCGGGCGGCGCGGGCTCGGCGGTGGCCGCCGGCATCGGCACCATCGCCCATGGCAACGACATCGGCGGCTCGCTGCGCTGGCCGGCGCATTGCAACGGCGTCGCCACGATCAAGCCGACGCAGGGCCGCATCCCCGCCTTCAACGGAAGCGCCACAGCCGAGCGGCCGATGCTGGCGCATCTGATGTCGGCGCAGGGCCCGCTCGCCCGTCACGTCGGCGACGTCCGCCTCGCGCTCGATGTGATGAGCGAGCGCGATCCGCGCGATCCCTGGTGGGTGCCGGCGCCGCTGGCCGGGCCGAAGCCGAAGGGACCGATCAAGGTCGCACTGGCCAGGATCCCGGAGGATATGGACGTCGATCCGTCCGTCCGCGCGGCGCTGCGTCAGGCCGCCGATCACCTGGAGCGTTCCGGCTATCGCGTGACCGAGGTCGATGTCCCCGACATCGACGGCGTCTGGCAGACCTGGTGCGACATCATCACCAACGAGACCGTGGTGATGCAGGAGGCCGGCATGCTGAAGGTGACGTCCGAGGACTTCCACAAGGCCTGGGGTGGCATGAAGACCAAGGCCAATATGCTCGATCTCAAGGCGTGGATGCAGGCGACGGCCGCACGCAACGGCCATATCCGCGCCTGGCAATTGTTCTTCGAGGAGTATCCGGTCGTGCTGGCGCCGACCACGGTGAAGCCGACGCCGGGACCGCGCGACGACACCGTGAGTGCCGATCGCGTCAAGGAAATCTTCTGGGGCGAGATCCGCTTCATCTCCGCCATCAACGTGCTGGGCCTGCCCGGCGCGGTGGTGCCGGTGACCCTGCATGACGGCCGGCCGATCGGCGTGCAGCTCATCGCCGGCCGCTATCGCGAGGACCTCGCGCTCGATGCGGCGGCCGCGATCGAGAAGCGTGCCGGTGTGCTCGCTCACCGGCTCTGGGAGACGATGGAGTAGGGTGTACTCTCACCCTCTCCCCTTCTTGTGGGAGAGGGTGGCTCGCCGCAAAGCGGCGAGACGGGTGAGGGGCATGTCTCCGCGAATGCCCCTGCTGCAGCAAATGCGCGGAGAGAGACCCCTCATCCGGCGCTTCGCGCCACCTTCTCCCACAAGGGGAGAAGGGAAGAGACCCAGCGAGCCTAACGGATTCTCAGCAATTCATTAATCCAATTCGATTCAAGTTTTAGCCAATTCACCAACAATCGTTAGGGTTACTTCCTCGATCTCTAGGCGAATTATTGTCCGCTTTACCACCCGCCTCTAACAGAGGAACGGCGGACAACGCACATGCCTCATACAGGCCAAATAAGTGCGGCCCGCTCCACGCGGAGGTGGCACGATGCGCAACGAGACGATCGCTATTCACGCCGGCTACGAGCCCGAAGCCACCACGCACGCGGTTGCGGTGCCGATCTACCAGACCGCGGCCTATGCCTTCGACAGCGCCGATCATGGCGCCGCGCTCTTCAATCTCGAGGCCGAGGGTTTTCGCTACAGCCGCATCGCCAATCCGACCAGCGCGGTGCTGGAGAAGCGTATCGCCCAGCTCGAAGGCGGCGTCGGCGCGCTCGCGGTTGCGACCGGCCAGGCTGCGCTGCATTTCGCCTTCGTCAACGTCGCCGATCACGGCGGCAACATCGTTTCCGTGCCGCAGCTCTACGGCACCACGCACACGCTGCTCTCGCACATCCTGCCGCGGCAGGGCATCACCGGCCGTTTCGCCGAGAGCGACAAGCCGGATGCGATCGCAAAACTGATCGACGAGAACACGCGCGCCGTGTTCGCCGAGACCATCGGCAATCCTGCCGGCAACGTCTGCGACATCGAGGCGCTCGCCAAGATCGCGCATGCGCATGGCGTGCCGCTGATCGTGGACAACACGGTCGCGACCCCGATCCTGCTCAAGCCGTTCGATTACGGCGCCGACATCGCCGTGCATTCGCTCACCAAGTTTCTGGGCGGCCACGGCACCACGCTGGGCGGGGCCATCGTCGATTCCGGAAACTTCCCCTGGGCCAAGCACGCGGACCGCTTCCCGGCCTACAACAAGCCCGACGCCTCCTATCACGGCCTCGTCTATGCCGAGCGCTTCGGCAGGACCGCCTATATCGAGCGCGCCCGCAGCGTCTATCAGCGCACCATGGGTTCGGTGCTGTCGCCGTTCAACGCTTTCCTGCTGCTCCAGGGCATCGAGACCGTCGCGCTGCGCATGGAACGCCATGTCGAGAACGCCCGCAAAGTCGCCGAATTCCTGCGCAAGGACTCGCGCGTTGCCTGGGTCAACTACACCGGCTTTCCGGACAGCCCCTATTACCCGCTCGTTCAGAAATACCTCGACGGTAACGCCTCCTCGCTGTTCACCTTCGGCATCAAGGGCGGCATGGAGGCCGGCAAGACCTTCTACGATGCGCTGAAGCTGATCACGCGCCTGGTCAATATCGGCGATGCCAAGTCGCTGGCGTGCCATCCGGCCTCGACCACCCACCGGCAGATGTCGGCGGAGCAGCAGCGCGTCGCCGGCGTGCTGCCGGAGACGATCCGCCTGTCAATCGGCATCGAGCATTCCTCAGATATCATCGACGACATCGACCAGGCGCTCGAGAAGGCCTGCCCGTCGGCACGCCTCCAGGCCGCGGAGTAGGCGACGGCGCCGATGACGATCTTGATCGACAGGGATCAAGGTATATCGAGCCCTGCGCTGGTACCGGCCGAGGGCGATCTCGCGCGCGACCACGGTTTCGCCGATCTCACGATCGGTCTGATCAACAACATGCCGGATCCGGCGCTGAAGGCGACCGAGCGGCAGTTCATGCGGCTGCTCCAGGCGGCCGCAGGTCCGCGCCGCATCCGTTTCCATTGTTTCTCGCTGCCCTCGGTGAAGCGGTCACCCGAGGCGAAGTGGCATGTCGAAAGCGAATATTCGGAACTCAGCGAGCTCAGGCACCACAAGTTCGACGGGCTGATCGTGACCGGCGCCGAGCCGGTCGCGCCCGAGCTCGACCAGGAGCCGTACTGGCGCGACCTCACCGAGCTGATCGACTGGGCCAAGGTCAACACGCGCTCGACGATCTGGTCGTGCCTCGCCGCGCATGCGGCGGTGCTGCATCTCGACGGCATCGCGCGGCGGCGGCTCCCGGCCAAATGTCACGGCATTTTCGACTGCGAAGCTGCGACGACCGATCCGCTGACGCGCGCTGCGCCTGCGCCCCTCAAGGTCTCGCATTCCCGCCTGAACGAGATCGCTGAGAGCGACCTCACACAGGCCGGCTACCAGGTGCTGACGCGTTCGGCAAAGGCCGGCGTCGATATCTTCGTCAGGCAATATGCCAGCCGCTTCGTGTTCTTCCAGGGCCACCCGGAATACGATGCGCTGTCGCTCCAGCGCGAATATCTGCGCGACATCGGCCGCTATCTCGCGCGCGAGCGCGAGGCCTATCCGCACCTGCCCGTGAGTTATTTTGACGCAGCGACCGAAGAGAAGCTCACCCGCTTCGAGAAGAAGGCGACCCAACAGCGCCACCCGGCGCTCACCAACGAACTGCCTGCGCTGAATCTGCGCGCCGATATCGCTGCCGGCAGCGCCGCGGCGGCGCTTTTCCGCAACTGGCTGCAATATCTCGGTGCGGAAGCCGATATTTCGGTCCTGGCACGCTAGACGAAGGGCGTTGGTTCCGCATTAGGATTACCCGGGCGTTAGGCTTGCCTCGACCAGCGCACGAATGTTTCAGTAGATAGATAGGAAACCGCAGGAAACGACGGTGTGGTCGGCACTCCAGGGACGCGTGAGCAATCGGCTGGCCCGGCATTTCCGTGCCGCGCCGCACCGGCTGCCTGCGCATGCGCCGATGGTGAGCTTCACGTTTGACGACGCGCCCGATAGCGCCGCAGGCGAGGGCGCCGCGCTTCTGGAGGCGCATGGTGGCCGCGGCACCTATTACCTCGCCGGTAGCCTGATCGATCGTCCGTCGGATCATTGGCACGGCCTGTCGAACGACGCGATCGTGCGGCTTCACCGGGCCGGTCACGAGATTGCCTGCCATACCTTTTCGCATCAGAGCTCGGCCGATCTCGACGAGGCCGCCATGGCGCGCGAGATCGAGCGTAACCGCAGCCATTTCCACGCCATCGATTCCTCGATCGTGCTGGAGAACTTCGCCTACCCCTATGGAATCGCCTCGGTCTGGCGCAAGCCGCAGCTTGCAAAGGCCTTCCGCTCGGCGCGCGGCATCCTCCCCGGCGTCAATCGCGACGTCATTGACCTCCAGTTCCTGCGCGCCTCGCCTCTGATCGATTGCGAGATCGATATTGCGGGCGTCGATCGCTATTTCGACGAGGCGGTGACGAGCGGCGGATGGCTGATCTTCTACGGCCACGACGTCGCCGACGCGCCAAGCCCCTACGGCTGCACGCCGCACCTGATGCGCCATGCGCTGGAGGCGGCTGGGAAGCGCGACATGCCGATCGTGACGGTCGCGGAAGCGCTGCGACGGATCGGGGCGTAGCTTTCTTACCTCTCCCCGCCTGCGGGGAGAGGTCGAATTCGATCGCAGATCGAATTCGGGTGAGGGGGTACAGGTCCATCGGCAATCTCATCTGTGGAGAGAGGCCCCTCACCCCGTAAGAACGGGGAGAGGGAGAGGAAGCAGCGGTGCAAGCCCCGCAAACAGTCTTGCCATGCCCGCGCGGTCATGCGACTGGCCTTGTGAAGAATCCTACGGCCTTGCACCGACGCACCCATGTCCGCACCTTCCACCGCCCCGCTGCCTGCGCCCGCCAACGGCCGCGACGCGCTGTCGGTGCTGCATTCGGTGTTCGGCTTGCCGGGGTTCCGCGGCGCGCAGGGCGAGATCATCCGGCACGTCACGGATGGCGGCAATTGTCTAGTTTTGATGCCGACCGGCGGCGGCAAGTCGCTGTGCTATCAATTGCCGTCACTGCTGCGCGAAGGCTGCGGTATCGTGGTGTCGCCGCTGATCGCGCTGATGCGCGACCAGGTCGCCGGCCTGCTCGAGGCCGGGGTCAACGCCGCGGCGCTGAACTCGTCGCTGACGCTCCAGGAAGCTTCCGACATCGAGCGCCGCCTGATCGCGGGCGATCTCGACCTGCTCTATGTCGCGCCGGAACGCCTGGTGACGCCGCGCTGCCTGTCGCTGCTGGCGCAGGCGAAGGTCGCGCTGTTCGCGATCGACGAGGCGCATTGCGTCTCGCAATGGGGCCATGACTTCCGCCCCGAATATGTCGGCCTCTCCATCATCGCCGAACGTTTTCCGAACGTTCCGCGCATCGCGCTGACCGCGACCGCCGACGAGCTGACCCGCAAGGAGATCGTCGAGCGCCTCCGGCTCGCCGACAGCCCGCAATTCGTCTCCAGCTTCGACCGCCCGAATATCCGCTACGAGATCGTCGACAAGCGCAACGCCGTGTCGCAGCTGAAAGAATTCATCCGGGAGCGGCATGCCGGCGACGCCGGCGTGGTCTATTGCCTGTCGCGCAATCGCGTCGAGGAGGTTGCCGCCGCGCTCGACGACGCCGGCATTGCGGCGCTGCCCTATCACGCCGGGCTCGACAGCAGCATACGCTCGCGCAACCAGGACCGGTTCCTCAACGAGGACGGCATCGTCATCGTCGCGACCATCGCCTTCGGCATGGGCATCGACAAGCCCGACGTGCGCTTCGTCGCCCATCTCGATCTGCCGAAGAGCATCGAGGCCTATTATCAGGAGACGGGGCGCGCGGGGCGCGACGGCAAGCCGTCGGCGGCCTGGATGGCCTATGGTCTCTCCGACATCGTGCAGCAGCGCCGCATGATCGACGAGTCCAGTGGTTCTGACGATTTCAAGCGGGTGTCGATCGGCAAGCTCGACGCACTGGTCGGCCTCGCCGAGACCGCGCAGTGCCGGCGCAAGCGGCTGCTCGCCTATTTCGGCGAGGCGGAGACGGCGAACAATTGCGGCAATTGCGACAACTGCCTGACGCCGCCCAAGATGCGCGACGGCAAGGTGCTGGCGCAGAAGCTGCTGTCCTGCGCCTATCGCACCGGGCAGCGTTTCGGTGCGATGCAGCTGATCGACGTCCTGATTGGCCGCCTCACCGAAAAGGTGACGCAGTTCGGCCACGACAAATTGTCCGTGTTCGGCATCGGGAGCGAGCTGAACGAGAAGCAGTGGCGCACGGTGCTGCGGCAGCTGGTGGCGATGGGGCATTTGTACAGTGACAGCGAGGCGTTCGGCGCGCTGAAGCTGACGGAGAGCGCGCGCGGCGTGCTACGCGGCGAGACCGAGGTGTGGCTGCGCGAGGAAGCGCCGGGCACGCGTGTTCGCGCGAGCCGGACGAAATCCCGCCGCGGTGACCTCGCGCCTGCGGCCAACGCGCCGCAGGGCGATGTCGATCCCGAATTGCGGGCGCGGCTGAGGTCCTGGCGCTCGGACATCGCGCGCGAACGCGGCGTGCCGGCCTATGTCGTGCTGCACGATGCCACCATCGACGGCATCGTCCGGGCCTGGCCGACGACGCTCGACGAGCTCCGCAACGTGCCCGGCATCGGCGACAAGAAGCTCGAGCATTACGGCGAGGAACTGCTCCAGATCGTCAAGACGCGGTAGGGCATCCTGACGAGGAGCCCGGATGGAGCGAAGCGCAATCCGGGGAAGTCTTTCCGTATTGTACAAGTCCCGGATTACGCTTCGCTCCATCCGGGCTACAGACCTCAGCCGTTCCGGAATGCGTAACCGTAGCCATTGAGCGCCGGCGCGCCGCCGAGATGGGCGTAGAGAATCTTTGCGCCCTTCTCAAAATGGCCCTTCTGGGTCAGGTCGATCAGGCCTTGCATCGATTTGCCCTCATAGACGGGGTCGGTGATCATCGCCTCTAAACGTGCGGTGAGGCGGATCGCTTCCTTGGTCTCTTCCGACGGCACGCCATAGGCGGGATAGGCGTAGTCCTCGATCAGCACGACGTCGTCTTCGACGATATCCTTGCCGAGCTCGACGAGCTTGGCGGTGTTCTGCGCGATCGAGAGCACCTGCGCTTTCGTTTGCGCCGGCGTGAACGACGCGTCGATGCCGATCACCTTTCGCGCGCGGCCGTCGGCGGCGAAGCCGACCAGCATGCCGGCATGGGTGGAGCCGGTGACGGTGCAGACCACGATGTAGTCGAACTTGAAGCCGAGCTCGGCTTCCTGCTTGCGCACTTCCTCGGCGAAGCCGACATAGCCGAGGCCGCCGAATTTGTGCACGGAGGCGCCGGCGGGGATCGCGTAAGGCTTGCCGCCCGCCGCCTTCACCTCCTCGATCGCCTGCTCCCAGCTCTTGCGGATGCCGATGTCGAAGCCGTCGTCGACCAGACGCACGTCAGCGCCCATGATGCGCGACAGCATGATGTTGCCGACGCGGTCATAGACGGCGTCCTCGTGCGGGACCCAGGCTTCCTGCACCAGGCGGCACTTCATGCCGATCTTGGCGGCGACGGCGGCGATCATGCGGGTGTGGTTGGACTGCACGCCACCGATCGAGACCAGCGTGTCCGCGTTCGAGGCGATCGCGTCCGGGATGATGTATTCGAGCTTGCGCAGCTTGTTGCCGCCATAGGCGAGGCCGGAATTGCAGTCCTCGCGCTTGGCATAGATCTCGACATTGCCACCGAGGTGCTTCGACAGCCGCTCCAGCTTCTCGATGGGCGTCGGGCCGAAGGTCAGCGGATAGCGCGCGAATTTGTCCAGCATCATTGGGTCATCCCGATTGGCGTTGAATTGGCTCAAGCGCCTAGCACTGCCGTGGGCAAATGTGCTTTCAAATATTGCGCAGCAACTGTCGCAAAGCTTGCGCTCTGGCGTCCAATAGATCTATTTTCTCCCGAATTTGAGCCAAATATCGAAAGTATCTTCCATGGCTGCCCGACTCGATCGCACCGACCTTAAAATGTTGAGATTGCTGCAAAATAACGGTCGGCTGAGTAACGCCGAGCTGGCCGAAACCGTCGCCATCAGCCCCGCCACCTGCCATCGCCGCACCCAGCGCCTGTTCGAGGACGGCTTCATCGCCGCGGTTCGCGCCATGGTCGCGCCGAAGAAGGTGGCGAAGGGCACGCTGGTGATGGTCGGCGTCGTGCTCGACCGCTCGACCCCGGAGAGTTTTGCTACCTTCGAGCAAGCGATCACCCGGCTGAAATGCGTGCTCGACTGCCACCTCGTCGCCGGCGATTTCGACTATTTCCTCAAGATCCGCGTCGGCGACATGGAGGATTTCAACCGCATCCACGGCGAACAGCTGATCGCGCTGCCCGGCGTGCGCCAGACCCGCACCTTCTTCGTGATGAAGGAGGTCGTCGACAACGCGCCGCTGGAGTTTTGAGCGGCTCGACGTGCAATCCGTCGATCAGGGACGACTCCCGCTTTGGGCCGCGCGGGGCCCACCTAGATGGGTACAGTAGAGAAGATAACTCCCCTCTTCGTGCCACGCATCGGTCTTGGCAACCTCTTTCCATCCGCGCTTCTCGGGATCTCGTTCGAAGTGCTTTGGCTTCGTTTCAATTAGAGGACCTATTTCCATCTCGATCTTGTTGATCGTCCAATCGTAAACTATGGCGGGTGCGCCTGGTTGGTGCGCATGACTTTCGAAGTAATAGAATGGGTCTACTCCGATGGAGACTAGTCCTCCCAACCACGTGCCTGGGCGAGCATTGTCAGGAGGCTTTCCGTCGCAATACATGAGAAGGCCGGCGTCTAGCACCCACCAGTCATCTTGTGCATGCACGACCTGAGCAACAATTTCGTAAGAGCTCTCGAACAGGTGAGTGATTGACGGCGCTTTGTGGTCAGGTCGACCGTACTTGGGAAGCGGGACGACTGGCCAGAATTCGAGCGCGAATGAGGCGTTTGTCGCTTGCGCGAAATCACCATAGTTGCCGTCCTGAACAACCCAATTATCGAGTCCGACGACTAGATCGGCCATCGCATGCCTCGCCAATGAATGATGGGACATAACATGGTTGTGTTCGCATCTTCATACCACTTGCAAAATGGCACGATCGTCACGGCAACTTCACTTGCCTTGCGCATGCATGCAGGTGACCGTTGCGTCTTCTCAACGAGGAGATCCTGCCGTGCGCCTTCCCATTCTCGATCCGAAAGATCTGACCGACGAACAGAAGCCGCTCTATGACGACATGCGAGCCGGCATCAAGGACCACTTCAAGGGCTTCGTGAACATGCGCGACGACGGCGCGTTGCTTGGGCCCTGGAATCCCTGGATCCGCGAGCCGCGTTTCGGCAAGCCGGTGTGGGAGCTGGTCAAGGCAATCGCGTCGAACCCGCTGCTGCCGGCGCCGGTGCGCGAGGTCGCGATCCTCGTCACCGGTTCGCATTTCCGCTCTGGCTACGAGCTCTATGCTCATGTGCTCGTTGCCGAGCAGCGCGGCCTCTCCGACGAGAAGCTCGCGACCATTGTCGCCGGGCAGCGGCCGGTCGATCTCACCAAGCAGGAAGCCGTCGCCTACGACGTGGCGTCCGCATTGGTCAGCGGCGGCGTGCTGCCGGAATTGACCTGGCGCGCCGCGGTGAAGGAGTTCGGCGAGCACGGCGCGGCCGAGCTGTCCTATCTTGTCGGCGTCTATTGCATGGTCTCGGTCACGCTCAACACGTTTGACGTGCCGGTGCCGGAGTAGACGCTGCGTCCTTCGATCACTCCGCCGCCTTGCTTGCAGGCGGCGGGGGCGCCCAGGCGATGCAGCGATTGCGGCCTTCGGCCTTGGCCTGGTAGAGCGCATGATCGGCCGCGCCCATCAGCGCGTCGATGCCGGACATGCTCACGGTGGCTTCCGCCATGCCGATGCTCACGGTGAGGCCGAACTGAACCTTGTCGGCAAAGACCTGCGCGCTCATCACGCGCTTGCGGATGCGTTCGGCCACCGTCCTCGCGCGGGACAGGCTGGTCTCGGGCAGGAGAACCGCAAATTCCTCGCCGCCGAGGCGGCCGACGATGTCCGACTTGCGCTTGCCGTCGAGGCACGCGGCCGCAACCGCCTTGATCGCGGCGTCACCCACCGCATGGCCGTAGCGATCGTTGACCGACTTGAAGTGGTCGATGTCGAGCATCAGCACGGAGACGGAGCGGTAATAGCGCTGAAAACGACTCCATTCCGCATCGAGGCTTTCGAGGAAGTGGCGGCGGTTGTAGAGACCGGTGAGCGGATCGGTGGTGGCGAGCGTCTCCAGCATCGCGGCCTTTTGCGTCAGATCGGTGATGTCGACATAGGTCAGCATGCGGCCGCCATTCGACATCGTGGTGCAATGGGCCCTGATGCGCCGGCCGTCCGGCGTCTGCAGGTCGCGCACGTGATCGCCGGCCTTGACCTCTTCGACGCGTCTCGCCGGAAATTTCGCGAGTTCGCTCGTTGGAAGGTGGGGCGCGCTGGCGCGATGCAGGCGTCGTACCAGCGACGAATAAGCCGGCCGGTTCGCGGCCTCGTCTTCGCTGACCTCCCAAAAGCGCCGCATGCGCCGGTTCATGAAAGTGGCGCGCAGGTCGGGGTCGAGAAGGAGGACCCCATCCTGAACATTCTCCAGCGCATCGCGCAGCAGCTTCAGTTCGTCGGAATAGCGCACGATGTCGGTGACGGGCGTATAGGTCAGCATGCGCCCGCCATCGGGCAACGGCGTGACCTGGACGCGCACGACATCGCCGTTGGTCCGGCGCAGATCGATCGGCGTCGGATCGCCCGCCTCGATCACACGAACACGCTCCGTGATCAGGGCATCGAGGTTGGGGTCCGGCACCTCATAGGCTCCGGTGTCACGTCCATGATGGAGCAGCGTGAGAATGGATGGATTGCTGTCGGCAACCTCGTCAGGCAGGCGCCACATCTGGCGAAACGACCGGTTGATCAGGCGCGCCCTGAGGCTTGAGTCGAGCAGCACGATACCGGTCGGCACATGATCGAGCGCGGCGCGCAGCGCCAGCATCTGGCTGCGCATCAACGCGTCGGACGAGCGTTCCCGTTCCTCGCCGGCTGGTCGCTCGACGCTGCCCAGCTGCTCGCAGGCGACCCCGACCTGACGGTCGGATCGCCAGACCACGCGGCAGGTCAGGCTCTCGCGCCCCGCAAGCCTGAGCTGGAATCGCTCGGGCACGCCGATGCCGCTCTCCATCTCGAGCGTTGCGGCTTCCTCGGACAGCCTGCGCACGACGCAATCGATCGACGACTGGCCGAAGTTGAAGAAGATCTTCCCAGCGAGGAACGTCCGTTCCGGGACCAAGCGGGACATTCTCAGCCTCCAAGGCGAAACGCGATGCGAAAGGTCGGTCCAGTTTCGCGCAAGGATCCTTGCGGCAGTGTAACGCAATCGATGTTTTGGGATGAGGATTAACAACCGGTTGACGCGCAATGCGAAGCGGCTGATGCCTTAAGCTTTGAGGGGCCGATTCCGTGCCGAGCCATCCGGTCAATTGCGGGTGCTGCGTACCGGGTAGAGCGGTGTGCGCAACGTCATCTGGTCGGCCGGCTTCGGCATCCAGGCGATCTGGGCGGTGATGCCGAACAGGCGGTTGTCGTTGTCATCGATGCGGTCGAGATCGAGCCGCAGGATCGGCTGGGTGAAGGCTCCGCAAGCGTTCGGCCTCCGAACTGCGCGCCGAGGCGTCCCGTGAACTTCCAGTTGCTCGGCCATTGGTAATAGCCGCCCGCATAGAGGATCGTGTTCGGCCTGAATCGTCGGCAGCGAAGGCAGTGCCTGCCGAGATCGTCAGACAAAGCAGTCCCATCGCGACAGCGCGCGAAGCCTGGCGATGCGATGGGCGGTGATGGGCCACGTGACAATCCGACGCGTGGCGATTTCATGACGGAACCGTTGTTAGATGGAACGTGATCGCTCGTGTGGGCAAGCGGTATCCGTAAGCGATGGACGGCACGGATGTGCGCGGCTACCCTGCCGTGATCGCACCGACACACGCGCCGGCCGGAGTGCGGGCCGGACATTGGAAGGACACAGCCATGAACACGTCACGCCGCATCCTGCTCACTGGTCTGGCGGGCCTCGCTGTCGCGCCGACCGCGGTGGCGGCTAGCGTACCGTCGGCCGAGCCCGGTGACGTGACGGTCGCCGAAGAGCGGTTCGCGCGCACGATTGCCGCCGCCCATGCCCCTGACGTCACCTGCGCACGGCAGGCCGAGCGCTATGCGGATGCGCATTGGCTGGAATATGTCGTGGCGGCGCGGGCCGTGCTCGGCGCGCGCGCGTGATGCTTTCTTCCCTTCTCCCCTTGCGGGAGAAGGTGGCGCGAAGCGCCGCTACGCGGCGATCCACCCTCTCCACAGGGGAGAGGGTAGGAAAGCGCCTCATTTCTCCACCGCCCGCCGAACCTGTTCGCCGATCTGCGACAGCACGAGCTGCGCCTGCGGCAGGATCGCGCCCATGGCGTGGAAATTGTGGACCATGCCGTCATGGCAGACGTGCTCGACCGCGACGCCCGCGGCGAGCAGCTTGCGCGCATAGGCATTGCCCTCGTCGCGCATCGGATCGAATTCGGCGGTGTGGATGATCGCGGTCGGCAGGCCTGCAAGCCGCGTCGCGCGCAAGGGCGAGATGCGGGGGTCGGCGGTGTCGATGCCATCAGGCAGATAATCGGCGAGATCGGCTTCGATGGTGGCGCGATCGATCAGATGGCCTTCGGCGAATGCCTCGCGGGAAGGCGAGGTCTCCTCGAAATCCAGCACCGGGCAGATCAGGCATTGCGCGACGATCGAGAGGCCGGCGCTCTGCATCGCTTCCTGACACACGATCGCAGCGAGGGTGGCGCCGGCGGAATCGCCACCGACCACCAGACGTTCGGCGTCGATGCCCAGCGACGAGGCTTGCCGCGCGACCCATTCCGTGGCTGCGATCGCATCAATGACGGCGGCAGGAAATTTGTGCTCAGGCGCGAGCCGGTAATCGACCGAGACGAGACGACAGCCGGTCACCTGCGCCAGCGCCGCTGCGATGCGGTCATGCGTCGCAATGCTGCCGGCCACGAGCCCGCCGCCATGAAAGAACACGAAGCCCGGTGCGCGGTCGCCGGCTGATGCGGGCGAATACAGGCGATAGGGCAGCTCTCCACCGGGACCCGGAAGCGTGCCGTCGGCGGTGGTCACATCCGGCGCATCGGTGCGCGCAAACTGCATCAGCTTGGCCAGCGACTGCCGCCGTGCCTCCACGCTCGGCCGGCTCCGCCCCTGCGGGGCGGCCGCAGCCATCATGGTCAACAAACGCCTTGCAAGCGGATCGAGCGGCATGGATCCTTCTCCCCTCGTCGGAGAGGGTAACGCAACATATCCCAGCAGGGAATCATTTAGACATTGGGACAATAGTGCCCGGATATGTCCAAGGGAGGCCGGTCATGGCCGAGATCAAGAAACCGATCGAATATTCGCCGAGCTGGACCTTCTTCGAGGGCAAATGGCACGACGGCAACGTGCCGATCATGGGCCCGCGCACGCATGCGGCCTGGCTCGGCTCGGTCGTGTTCGACGGTGCGCGCGCGTTCGAGGGCGTCGCGCCCGACCTCGAGCGTCACGTCGCCCGCGCCAACCAATCCGCGATCAATTTTGGCCTGAAGCCGGTGGTCGACACCGGCACCTGGCTCACGCTCGCACACGAGGGCATCGCGCGCTTCATGGCGAATGCCGAGCTGTACGTCCGCCCGATGTACTGGGCCCAGAACGGTTCGGGCGGCGGCGTGCTGTTCGACCCCGAGACGACCAATTGGTGCCTGTGCATCTACGAGGCGCCGATGCCGAAACCCGTCGGCAACGCCATCACGCTGTCGCCGTTCCGCAGGCCCACCGCCGAATGCGCGCCGGTCGAGGCCAAGGCCGCCTGTCTCTATCCGAACAATTCGCGGGCGCTCGCGGAAGCCGCCGGGCGCGGCTTCCAGAACGCGCTGATGCTCGACATGCTCGGCAACGTCGCGGAGTTCGGCAATTCCAACGTGTTCATGGCCAGGGACGGCGTGGTCTACACGCCGGTCCCGAACGGCACGTTCCTGAACGGCATCACGCGCCAGCGCGTCATCAGCCTGCTGCGCGGCGACGGCGTCACCGTGGTCGAGAAGACGCTGCGCTATGCCGACTTTCTCGCCGCCGACGAGATCTTCTCGACCGGCAATTTCTCCAAGGTCGCCCCCGTCATCCGCATCGACGATCGCGAGCTGAAGCCGGGGCCGTTCTACACCAAAGCGCGCAAGCTCTATTGGGATTTTGCACATGCGGTGAAGCTGGCGGCGTAGGGCGCCGCACTTTTGTTCGTCCTAGCCGAGTCGCTTAAACCGGCTGAACTGAAACGCCTGGGTCGACTTCCACGGCGTGTGATGCGTCTCGCTCCGCGTCTCGACCAGCTCGAACTCCGGCCCAAGCTCCGTCGCAAGGCTCGCGCTGTCGTGCCGCTGCACCGGCAGGCCGCTGCATTTCTCCGGGCCATCAAGTGCAAATGTCGCGATAATGATTTGGCCGCCGGGCGCAATCGCCGACCGCAGGCGCTCGACGTAAGCGGCCCTGTCGCGCGGATCGGTCAGGAAGTGAAATGCCGCGCGATCGTGCCAGATGTTATAGCTGCGCCCCGGCCGCCATGTCGTGGCGTCGGCAACGATCCAGTCGACTGCTGAAGCCGCGCGGCCTATTCGTTTCTTCGCCGCTTCAAGTGCGTTGGCGGAGAGATCCAGCACGGCGAGGTCGCGGTATCCGTCCCGCAGGAGAGCGTCCACCAGCCGCGAAGCGCCGCCGCCGATGTCGATGATGGCGGCGCCATGGTCAGGACAGGCCGAGCGGATCATCTCGAGCGAGATCGCCGGGCTGTCCTGAAACCAGCTTACCTCCGCCTCGCCCTTGGTGGCGTAGACGTTGTCCCAGTGTGTGCTGCGGTCGGACATGGCGGCTCCGGCCTGGCCGGGACGACAGCGCGCAAGTCGCGCCGTTACGAACCGGCGGCCCGCGCGCCCGCCGCAGGTGGACGCGCCGGCGCGAACGAAATCCCTACTCGTCCTTCTTCGACATCCGCTCGAGGCGTTCCTGCATGTCCTTCATCTGCTGTCGCAGGTCGTCGATGTTGCTGCTGCCCGTCGGCGCCGCAGCGCTTGCGTCGGCCTCCGGTTCGGGGCTGGTCGCCGGACGGCCCGCGTTGGGGGCAAACGGCTTGAACATCGAGAAGGTCTGCTGGAACAGCTCCATGTTGCGGCGGACCTGTTCTTCCAACGGAGCAAAAGGAGTGCCGGAGAGTGTGTTGGCGATCTGCTTACGGAACTTCTCCTGCTCCTGGGTCAGCGTCGCGATCGACTGCTCCAGATATTTCGGCACCACCATCTGCATGCTGTCGCCGTAGAAGCGGATGAGCTGGCGCAGGAAGGTGGTCGGCAGCAGGTTCTGGCCGGCCTTGTTCTCCTGCTCGAAGATGATCTGGGCGAGCACGGAGCGGGTGATGTCGTCGCCGGTCTTGGCGTCGTAGACTAGGAAATCCTCTCCGTCCTTGACCATGGCGGCGAGGTCTTCGAGCGTCACGTAGGTGCTCGTTCCGGTGTTATAGAGCCGGCGGTTCGCGTATTTCTTGATGGTGGTGGGTTGGTCTGATTTCGCCATGGGCTCTCACTTGCAGGCGCGGAGAACGGGAACCCGGCGGATAATGCCGCAGGGCGGGAAGAGTACGCAACGCAACAAAATAAGCATTTTCAAAGGGGTCACGCTACCGTTTTGTGCGCCACGGTTAATCGGGCAGCAAAAACGTGCTTGCGAAAGCGCCAAGAACGCCATTTTTAATGCGTTGCGGCATGAATTCGGTCGCCGGCCGATTGACATGCCTCAACGACGTTAACAGGATGCCATTCGAGACTGGCGAGCCGTTTCCCCAGCCCCGCCTGCCCCCTTTCAACACCAGGAGATGCCCATGTCAGACGATGTCGTCATCGTCAGCGCCGCCCGCACCCCGGTCGGAAGCTTCAACGGAGCGTTCGCGACCCTTCCCGCCCATGACCTCGGCGCCATCGCCATCAAGGCCGCGCTGGAGCGTGGTGGCATCGAGCCTGGCCGGGTCTCCGAAGTCATCATGGGTCAGATCCTGACCGCGGCTCAGGGCCAGAACCCGGCTCGCCAGGCCTCGATTGCCGCCGGCATTCCGGTGGAGAGCCCGGCCTGGGGCGTCAACCAGCTTTGCGGCTCGGGCCTGCGCACCGTCGCGCTCGGCTACCAGGCGCTGCTCAACGGCGATTTCGAAATCGTGGTCGCCGGCGGCCAGGAATCCATGAGCATGGCTCCGCACGCCCAGTATCTGCGCGGCGGCGTCAAGATGGGCCCGGTCGAGTTCGTCGACACCATGATCAAGGACGGCCTGTGGGATGCCTTCAACGGCTATCACATGGGCAACACGGCCGAGAACGTCGCGCGCCAGTGGCAGATCACCCGCGCCCAGCAGGATGAATTCGCCGTCGCCTCGCAGCAGAAGGCCGAGGCCGCGCAGAAGGCCGGCAAGTTCAACGACGAGATCGTTCCCGTCACCATCAAGTCCCGCAAGGGCGACGTCGTCGTCAGCGCCGACGAATATCCGCGCCACGGCGCCACCCTCGACGCCATGGCCAAGCTCCGTCCCGCCTTCGAGAAGGAAGGCACGGTCACCGCGGGTTCGGCCTCCGGCATCAACGACGGCGCTGCCGCCGTGGTGCTGATGACCGCCAAGCAGGCGGCCAAGGAAGGCAAGAAGCCGCTCGCGCGCATCGTGTCCTGGGCGCAGGCCGGCGTCGATCCGAAGATCATGGGCTCGGGCCCGATCCCGGCCTCGCGTGCCGCGCTGAAGAAGGCCGGCTGGAGCGTCGGCGATCTCGACCTGATCGAGGCCAACGAGGCCTTCGCGGCGCAGGCATGTGCCGTCAACAAGGATCTCGGCTGGGACACCTCGAAGGTCAACGTCAACGGCGGTGCGATCGCGATCGGCCATCCGGTCGGCGCTTCCGGCGCACGCGTGCTGGTGACGCTGCTGCACGAAATGCAGAAGCGCGATTCGAAGAAGGGCCTCGCCACGCTGTGCATCGGCGGCGGCATGGGTATCGCGATGTGCCTGGCGCGCGACTGAAGCTGACATCTAACTTACGTGTCACTTGCGCGTGCGCTGCACACATAGATGAGTGCGTTGCACGCGACTAAAAAGGCGGCGGTTGCAAATCAAATATTCTTCGCAACAGCGCCAGCCTCGACTAAATACAAACGCCCGGCTCGACGCCGGGCGTTTTGTTCTTGATGTCCGTCAAACCAACCGCATAATCCACCACTAAAAACGATCACTCAGAAACGTCCGCAGAGTCCAAGGGAAGGAATACGATATGGCACGTGTTGCACTGGTGACGGGTGGTACGCGGGGCATCGGAGCTGCGATCAGCAAGGCGCTGAAGGCGGCCGGCTACAAGGTCGCGGCAAGCTATGCCGGCAACGATGCGGCGGCGGAGAAGTTCAAAGCCGAGACCGGCATCGCCGTCTACAAATGGGACGTCAGCAATTTCGATGCCTGCGCCGAAGGCGTGAAGAAGGTCGAGGCCGAGCTCGGCCCCGTCGACGTGCTCGTCAACAACGCCGGCATCACCCGCGACACCGCCTTCCACAAGATGACGCTCGAGCAGTGGAACGCCGTGATCAACACCAATCTCGGCTCGCTGTTCAACATGACGCGCCAGGTCATCGAAGGCATGCGCGCGCGCAAGTTCGGCCGCGTCATCTCGATCTCGTCGATCAACGGCCAGAAGGGGCAGTTCGGCCAGGTCAACTATTCCGCAGCAAAGGCCGGCGACATCGGCTTCACCAAGGCGCTCGCGATCGAGAACGCCAAGGGCGGCATTACCGTCAACGCGATCGCACCGGGCTACATCAACACTGAGATGGTGCAGGCGGTGCCGAAGGACGTGCTGGAGAAGAATGTCATCCCGCAGATCCCGGTCAACCGGCTCGGCGAACCCGAGGAGATCGCGCGCGCCGTGGTGTTCCTTGCCGCCGACGAGGCCGGCTTCATCACCGGCTCGACGCTGACCATCAATGGCGGCCAGTATCACGCCTGACAGGACGTCAAGCCTGTAGATTCAGGCGCGACAAGGCGATAGTGAAGACGAAATGCCCGGCCTCGTGCCGGGCATCATCGTCCTCAGAGTCTTTCGATTGATGACCCCGCGCACAGCCACACTGATCGGATTGACCGCGATCCTGATGTGGTCGCTGCTATCAGTGATGACGGTAGCGACCGGAAGGATTCCGGCGTTCCAGCTTGCCGCCATGACGTTCGCGATCGGCGGTCTCGTCGGGCTCCTCACCTGGGTCGGCCGCGGCGATGCGGCGAGGAGCTTGCGTCAGCCGCTGGTCGTATGGGTCGTCGGCGTCGGTGGCCTGTTCGGCTATCACGCACTGTATTTCCTGGCGCTGCGCTTTGCGCCGCCGGCCGAAGCCGGTCTTTTGAATTACATGTGGCCGCTCCTGATCGTGCTGTTCTCGTCGTTCCTGCCGGGCGAGCGGCTTGCGGTGCATCACATCATTGGTGCCGTGCTCGGCCTCGTCGGCACCGTGCTGCTGTTCGCCGGGAGCACCTCCGGCTTCGCGCCGGGCCAGCTGCCGGGATTGATCGCGGCGTTCATCGCAGCGTTCGTCTGGGCGGCCTATTCGGTGCTGTCGCGACGATTGAACGCGGTGCCGACCGATGCGGTCGCGGGCTTCTGCCTTGCCACCGCGGTGCTCGCCGCGCTGATGCATGGTCTGCTTGAAACCACGGTGTGGCCGGAGACGCCGCTGCAATGGCTCTCCGTGGCCGCCCTCGGCATCGGGCCCGTCGGCGCCGCGTTCTACGCCTGGGACATCGGCATGAAGCGCGGCGACATCCGCGTGCTCGGCGCCGCATCCTATGCGACGCCGCTGCTCTCGACCGGATTCCTCATCGCCGCCGGTTTTGCAACAGCCAGCGCCAACATCGCCATCGCCGCGGTTCTGATCGCCGGCGGCGGCCTGATCGCGGCGAAGGATATGGTGCTGCGGAAGCGGTGACAGTTGTTGTCGGGCGCGCCGCCATGCGGCGCCCCGGAATGACAGTGCGCCTTACGGCTCCCAGCCCTTCGGCGCGAGCTCGAATTTTGCGAACTCGAATGCGGGCGCGACGGTGCAGCCGACCAGCGTCCACTCTCCCATGCTCTCCGCCATCTGCCAGGCATTCGCCGGCACGATTCCCTGCGGCCGTTCGCCGCTCACAAGGTCCGTGCCGAGCCGCACCTCGTGTTGCAAGCAGCCTTCATGCGCGATGCGCAGCGTCAGCGGACTGCCGGCGTAGTAGTGCCAGATCTCCACGGCGTCGATGCGATGCCAATGCGAGCGTTCGCCGCGCGCGAGCAGGAAATAAATGAGGGTCGAGCGCGACCGGCCGTTGGTATCAGTGGTCTGGTCGCGAAACGTCTCGCGGTAGTGGCCGCCTTCGGGATGCGGCCGGAGTTCGAGGCGTGCGATGATCTCGGCTGCGGTCGGCATCGATCCCCGTCAGGATTTGTTCTTCAGGACTTGTTCTTGCGCTCGCGCAGTTCGCCGAACACCGCGGCGGGATCCGCGCCCCTCATGTGTAGCCTGGTTGCGACCGAGAGTTCATCAGCCCGCAGGAACACGTTTGCTCGCTTCTCGTCACCAAGCAGTGATGGAATGGTCGGCTTGTTCTCGGCCCGCAGCTTCGCCACCTCCGCCGCGCGCGCCTGGAGCGCCGCATTGTCGGGATCGATCGTGAGCGCGAACTTGACGTTGGAGGCCGTGTACTCGTGCCCGCAATAGAGCTTGAAGTCATCGGGCAGGGCGCGCAGCTTCAATAGCGAGTCCCACATCATCGGATAGTTGCCCTCGAACACGCGGCCGCAGCCGATCGAGAACAGCGTGTCGGCGGCGAACACCGTCTTCTCGGTGTCGAACACGTAGGAGATGTGGTCGAGCGTATGGCCGGGCGTCTCCACCACGCGTCCCAACAGGTTGCCGATCTTGACGATATCGGCATTGACGACGCGCAGGTCGACATTCGCAATCTTCGTCGTCTTGTCATGCGGCGCGACGACGCGGCAATTGTATTTCTGCTTGAGTTCGGCGACCCCGCCGACATGATCGCCATGATGATGGGTGATCAGGATGTCGGTGAGCTGCCAGCCCTCGCGCTCAAGCGCCTTCAGGATGGGGCCGGCCTCCGGCGCGTCGATCGACGCCGTCGCCTTGGTTTCCACATCGTGGATCAGATAACCGAAATTGTCGCTTAAACAGGTGAAAGTACGAATTTCGGCGGCCATGTCATCTCCATCGCGCTCAGCCCCGCTGACAAATATGGCGTTAACGTTGCGCAGGCAATGCAATATTCCGCGCGCGGGAGCCGCCTCGTGCATGTTACATTGCCGTCATGACCATTGATGTCGTCGACCTCCGCGAGTTCTACTCCCGTCGCCTCGGGATTGTGGCGCGGCAAATGATCAATCGCGGCATCAGGGAGCGCTGGCCGACCGCCGCGGGCCAGCGTGTGCTTGGCATCGGCTATCCCACGCCCTATCTCGGCCTGTTCCGCGAGGACGCGGAGCGCTGTATCGCCTTCATGCCGTCGGCGCAGGGCGTCTTGAAATGGCCGACGGGCCGGCCGGCGCTGGCCTCGCTGGTCGACGAATTCTCGCTGCCGCTGCCTGACGCCGCGGTCGACCGGATCCTGCTGGTTCATGCGCTGGAGATGTCGGACGACCCGGCCGCGCTCTTGCGCGAGGTGTGGCGGGTGCTGTCGCCCTCCGGCCGCGTGATCGCGGTGATCCCGAACCGGCGCGGGGTCTGGACCCGCACCGACAGCACGCCGTTTGGTCACGGCCGGCCATATTCGCGCTCGCAGATCACCGACCTGTTGCGGCAGACCTGGTTCACGCCGACCGCCTGGGGCGAGGCGCTGTTCATGCCGCCCTATGCCGGCGGCTGGGTGCTGAAATCGGCGCAGGTGTGGGAGCGTGCGGGCGCGGCGCTGTCGTTGCCTTTTGCCGGCGTGCACATTGTCGAAGCCACCAAGCAGGTCTATCGCGCGATCCCCGCCAAGCGCGAGCGCGCGCGGCTGATTCCCTCGTTGAAGCCGGTGCTGGTGCCGTCCTCGACGGTGACGCGCACTTGAAAACAAATCGTCCCGGCGCGAGGCCGGGACGATTGCAGATCAGAATATCGGAAGAAGCTTACTCGCCGGAGGCGACTTCGTCGCTGGAGCCGGCCGGAGCCGCCTCGCGCTCGGGGCGCGGGCCATGCGGCCGGCGGCGCCGCCGCGGAAAGCGTTCGCCGCCACCGCCGCCTTCCAGGCCACCCTGACCGCCATTCGCGGCACTGTTCACTTGCGGCTGTGCGCCGGTGATGAAGGAGGGCAGGCGATCGACGCTGCCGGTGTCGGCAACGACGGGCTGCGGCTGGTTCAGCGGCAGCGGCTGCGGCTGATATTGCGGCTGCGCACGATGGTCGCGTTCGCGATGTTCGCGCGGCTGCTGGTTGTCGCGCTGATAGGGCTGCTGGCCGTCGCGCGGCTGATGATCACGCTGGTGATCGCGCTGGCCGTCGCGGTCGCGCATGAAGGGCTGCTGCTGCGGCTGCGGGACGAAGCCCGGCTCCTGGCCGAAATTCGAGAAATTCTCGCCGTCGTCCTCGCTGTCGTCGCCGCTGTTGCTGACGGGCTCGTCGCCGCGCGGCTGCTGGTTCTGGCGGAACTGTTCCTGGGCCGCCGCGATCAGGCGGAAATAATGCTCGGCGTGCTGGTAGTAGTTCTCGGCGGCGACCGGGTCGCCGGAAGAGCGCGCATCGCGCGCGAGCTGAAGATATTTTTCGGCGATGTGCGAAGCCGTGCCGCGGATCTTGATGTCGGGTCCGTTCGATTCGTAAACCCGGGTCATCGGGTTCTGGCCGCGCCGGTTGTTGTTGTTGTTATTATTGTTATTGCGGTTGCGCATCCGCTGCTTGTTCTGACCGTTTCTCATGTCCTGCCTTTAATTCCAGCCCTAAAGGTTGCACGCGTTACTGATTGCTCGGAGTGACCTGATGACAGCGGTTCACATCTCTCGTGCGCACCGCGCGCAAGAGCGGCTTGAACCCTGCCAATGTTCGTCGACCGTCGCGTTCAACAAAGACGCGTTCCCCACCCGCCAGCATCCATTGCCAGCGAACCCATTCATATCGCCTGCCGAAACAAGCCCAGCTTTGTTGCGTAAGTCTTCAAGCGCAATATCAGGCTTTCGTTCACTTTGCGGTCGGAGAGCAGCGCAGCTCCAATGGCCATCGCGCTCAACAGGACCTGCGGCTTGGAACCTTTAAATCAGTAAAGCTCTCGCCCGAGAGCCCGGCTTTTGCCCGTAGGTCTACGGGGCCGGCACCGATGTGTTGACCGGAACGTAGTCGTTCCCAAGGGATATTCCAAGAGGTTTTTTGCCGCCCAATCCGGCTTTTATGGGGGCATTTTTCGGGCCGAAACCGCCCGTGGGATGCCCGCCAAATCGGCCTTGGGCGGCCTGTCCACAGACAACGCGGCGGCCGTCATCAAGGTTTCAATATCCCGGGCCTGCCCTTGCCCGGCCTCGACCATCAACGCCCCGCCGGGTGCGAGCCGCTCGGCCGCCTGCGGGATCAGGGCACGGTAGGCGTCATAGCCGTCATTGCCGCCGTCGAGCGCCAGATGCGGATCGTGCTCGCGCACATCGAGGCTCAGTTTCGGAATTTCCCCTGAGGGAATATAGGGCGGATTCGACACGATGAGATCGAACGGGCCGCGCAGCGCCGCCGCATAGGAGCAGGCAACGAAGCCGGAGCGGCCGGCGAGGCCCAGAGCTGCGGCATTGCTCCGCGCGGTGGCGAGCGCGGAGAGGCTGAGATCGGTTCCGACGCCGAAGGCATCGGGAATTTCGTGCAGCAGCGCGAGCAGGATCGCGCCGGATCCGGTGCCGATATCCGCGATTCGCGGGTGCGGCCCCGATATCGTGGCCTCCCGAAGGATCTCCAGTGCCAGTTCGACCACGGTCTCGGTGTCCGGCCGCGGTACCAGCGTCGCTTCGGACAGTTGGAACGGCAGGCCCCAGAATTCGCGCGCGCCGAGAATGCGGGCGACCGGCTCATGCGCGAGCCGGCGCTGCGCATAGGCTTCGAGCCGCGTGGCCTCTTCGGGCGTGAGTTGGCGCGCCGCCTGCGTGACGATGCCGGTCAAATCAAGCCTCAGCGCGGCTCCGACGAGCAGGCGCGCGTCGAGGGCGGGCTCTTCGATGCCGGCCGATTGCAGCCGCGCCGCAAGCGCGCGCCGGGCACTCTCGATGCTGTGTCCGGAATCGAAACCTGTCGCCAATGGAGCCATCCTGCCTGGTATCGTGGATAGATCGGCGGCATTGCTTGCGTCAACGGAAAGGAGCGCGTCTGATCGCACCTCGCAGCGAGGGAGGGATCCATGGCGGCTTACGACGATCAGAACGTCTTCGCAAAGATCCTGCGCGGCGAGATCCCCTGCTTCGAGGTTTTCAGGGACGACCGCAGCCTCGCCTTCCTCGACATCATGCCGCGCTCGCCCGGACACACGCTGGTCATTCCCCGGGCGCCGGCGCGTGGCATCCTCGACATCGCGGATGACGATCTCGCCGCGGTTGCCCGAACCGGCAAGCGGATCGCGATTGCGGCGATGAAGGCGTTCGACGCCGAGGGTATCATCCTGCAGCAGTTCAGCGAACCGGCGAGCGGACAGGTGGTCTTCCACCTGCACATGCACGTCATGCCGGTCAGGGCCGGAATCGGGCTGCTGCCGGCGCAGACGCGCAAGGAAGACATGGCCGTGCTCGCCGATCACGCCAAGCGGATGATTGCGGCACTTGGCAGTTGATCGAGATAGCGCTGCAGCAAGACCGTAGGACGGGTAGAGCTGTTGCGAAACCCATCATCGAGACAAACTCGAAATTGACTGGCGCAGCTTCGCTCCACTGAAACTGCGAGCCAGCGATCCTTCAATGAGCCTTTATCAGTTCTTGTTCAGCGGGCGGGGTCGAAGGGGAGAGCCAATCGGACATTCGAGCGCGGCGCGATCCCAGCGCCCGACATCAGCTGCTGCCTGATAGGTTGTTTGCAGAAACGCCATGAGCGCGGCCTCTGGCTCGCTGGATTTTCGCACAAGGTCGTAGGGCAGGAGATATTCGCCGAGCTTCCGATCGAAATATGCGCCCGCCGGCATGACCTGTCCGTCAGCAAAGCCATTCGGGGTGGGGTAGGCATAGGAGTAGAAGGCCGCAAAGTCTGTACCACCTCCGCCCGGCCAAAAGCCGGCGGACGAGACCTCATCGCTATAGGCCTCGCGTGTCACGACGTCCGGCAAACCCGGGACGCCACCCGGGTGAAGCGGAGCGGAACGCCCAGAGAAGCGCGTCACCGCGAGATCGAAGCTGCCCCAGAAGAGATGGACCGGACTGACCTTCCCGGTGAACCCCGTCCGAAACCGATAAAACACTCCGCTGATCGCGACGAGGGCGCGGAAGAACCGCGTCACGGCGTCTGCGTCATAGGGCCTGATTTGGCGGTCGTCCGTGAACGGGATCGGATCCGGGACCTCACTGGGCCGACCGTCAAATTCTGGTGTTCCGCCGAGATGTCCTACCAAATCACAGAACCGGGCGTGAAATTCGGCGACGGACATTCGCCCGAGCGGCATTTCCGCCCTGCACCCATCAGCTGCTTCTCCGATCAGGACGTGACGGGAGAGATCGAAGACGATCTCGATACCTGATGCGTCTGGAATCAGCGAAGTCGTGAGCCCGTGTGCATTCACGTAAAAGGTCGCGTGCCAGGAATGGTTGACCCATGGCGTTCTCGCGAGCCGATACTTGCCGACAATCTGGCAATACAGATGAAGTGCGGAACAGGTTTCGCGCCATGCCTCGAAGGGAATCTCCGGCCAGATCGCACTCATAGCGTCTCCTCCCTCAGGTTCGGTTCGGCTTGGCAAGACCTCACCTCGGCTAAAGGCGACCCTGTGTCCGCTTTGGGCCCAAGGCGACATTCCGGGGACGAGGCCGCATGCTCCCCCCCTCGAAAGCAGATATCCCGGAGTTTAGGGGGACTCGACCTAGACGCCAAGGTATCGCTGCAGCAGCTCCGGCTGGGCCTTGAGCTCCTGCGCCGGTCCCTCGTGCACGATGTGGCCGTTGTTGATGATGTAGATCCGTGTCGCCAGCGCCAGCGTTGCTGCCAGATTCTGCTCGACCAGCACGATGGTCTGGCCGGCGGCCGCGAGCTCGCGGCAGGCCTTGACGAGATCGTGGACGATGACGGGCGCGAGCCCCTCGAACGGCTCGTCCAGCAGCACGATCTTGGGATCGCGCACCAGCGCCCGGGCGATCGCGAGCATCTGCTGTTCGCCGCCGGAGAGCTCGGTGCCGCGGTTGTTGCGCCGCTCCTTCAGCCGCGGAAACATCTCGTAGATGCGCTCGAGCGGCCAGCGCTTCGGTGCGGTGATCCCGGCGAGGACGATGTTCTCCTCCACCGACAAGCTGCCGAAGATCCGGCGCTCCTCGTGCACGAGCTGCATGCCGGCCTGCGCGATTCTGTGACTCTTGCGTCCGGCGATATCGATGCCGTCGAACTTCACGCTGCCGCTGCGGGGCGTCACGACGCCCATCAGGCTCTTGAGCGTCGTGCTCTTGCCGGCGCCGTTCCGCCCGAGCAGCGCCACCACCTCGTGCCGCTCGACGCGCATGGCGACGTCGAACAGGATGTGGGAGTCCCCGTAATAGCTGTTCAGGCCGTTGACCTCGATCAGGCTCATGCGGCGATCTCTCCGTGAACGCCGCCGAGATAGGCTTCCTGCACCGCGGCGTTGGTCCTGATTTCCTCCGGTGTGCCATCCAGCAGCACCTTGCCCTCCTGGAGCACCGTCACGCGCTCGACCAGCTCGAACAGCGAATCCATGTCGTGGTCAATGATGATCATGGTGCGCCCGCGCGCGATCGATTTGAGCAGCTTGACGGTCTCGACCCGTTCGCGCGGGCTCATGCCCGCGAGCAGTTCGTCCAGCAGCAGCAGGCGAGGCGAGGTGGCGAGCGCAAGCCCGATCTCCAGCCGGCGCTTCTCGCCATAGGCGAGCTCGGATACCGGCGTGTCGGCGCGGCGGGTCAAATTGACCAGGGCGAGCGTGTGCGCCACCTGCTCCGTCAGGCCCTTGACGCCCGAGAGCTTGCGGAACAGGTCGAGCCGGAATTTGCCGCGCAGCTCGGCGAGTGCGGCGATCGTCAGGTTCTGCCGCACCGTGAGGCCCGTGAAGAGCTGGTTGACCTGGTAGCTCTTGGTGAGGCCAAGCTGGCAGACCTCGGTGACCTTCAGTCCCGTGATGTCGCGGCCCTCGAACACGATCTGGCCGGAGGTCGGCGCGATCTCGCAGGTCAGCATCTTGAAGAAGGTCGATTTGCCGGCGCCGTTGGGGCCGATGATGCCGCGCAGCTCGCCCTGATTGACGCTGAAATCGATGTCGCTGTTGGCGACGAGACCGCCATAGCGCTTGGTGAGGCCGGTGGCTTTCAGGATCGGCCCGGAATAGGCGGGATGCGCGACTTCCTTGGCCTGCATCGGCGCAGGAGGAGCTTGCTGCGGCGTCTCGATCTCAGCCTCCTCCTCCGTCTCCGCAGCCCTTCGCGCTCGCTTGCCGGACACGAGGCCGTAGAGATCGACGAGGCCGCCCACAATGCCGCCGCGCAGGAAGCAGACCAGCACCACGAACACGACGCCGAGCACCAGCTTCCAGGCCGCCCCAAGGCCGAGCGCGGACTGGAGGAAATCCTGAAGGAAGAGCCAAACTGTTGCGCCGACCAGCGGTCCGAACAGCGTGCCGCGGCCGCCAATGGCAGTCTGCATCACGAGCTGGCCCGAGGTATCGAAGGTGAAGGCGTCGGGCGGCATGAAGGCCTGCAATACGCCGAGCAGGCCGCCGGCGAAGCCCGCATAGGCCGCAGCGATCACGAAGGCGGTCAGCTTGTAGCCGTGGATGTTGTGGCCGACGGCGGTCGCGCGCAACGGATTGTCGCGGATCGCGCTGAAGATGGCGCCGACAGGCGAGCGAACAATCCTGAGTGCGATGATGACGCCGATGAAATAGCACAGCGCGATGAACTGATAGAGCGACCAGCCATTGGTGAAGTGGATGGTGGTGAAGCCGAGATTGAAGCTCGGCGTCGGTACGCCCGGCAGGCCGTTCTCGCCACCGGTGAAATCCGAGAGCGGATTGAACTCGACGAAGAAGAACACCTGCGCGATCGCCACGGTGATCATGGCGAAGTAGATGCCGGTCCGGCGCAGCGCGATCAGGCCGACGAGATAGCCGGTCGCAGCCGCCGCGATCATGCCGATGATCAGCGCGCCCAGCACATTGCCGAACCCGGCGCGGGTCAGGAGGTAGGCCGCGACAAAGCCGCCGGTGCCGTAAAAGGCGGACTGGCCGAACGACAGCAGGCCGGTGAATCCGAACAGGATGTCGAAGCCGAGCCCGAACAGGCCCCAGACCAGGATCCGGTTCACGGTGTTCGGGGCGAAGCCGAGATGAGGCAGCACGAACGGGGCCGCGATCAAACCGATCGCGGTCAGGGTTTCGATCAGGAACGGGCGTTGCTTGAGCATCAGGAAATCGCTTACTCGCGGCCCTGGATGCCGAGCAGGCCATGCGGTCGCACCACGAGCACGAGCGTCATCGCCGCAAATAGCATCACATAGGCATAGCCGGGGTTGAACATGGAGGTGACGCTGATGATCTCGCCGGCGATCAGGCCGCCGAGGATCGCGCCTGGAAACGAGCCGACGCCGCCGATCACCACCACGACGAAGGTCTGGACCAGGATGCCGTCACCGATGCCCGGTGTCAGCGACACCACCGGCGCGTTGACGATGCCGGCAAATCCGGCGGCCATTGCGCCGATGCCGAACACGACCATGAAGACGCGGAAGACGTTGATGCCGAGCGAATCGACCATCACCGAATCCTCGATGCCGGCGCGCACGATCATGCCGAGCCGGGTCCGGTAGAGGACGATGAACAGTGCGCCGAGGGCGACCGCGACGATGCCGACGACGGCGAGGCGGTAGGTCGGATAGAACATGAAGCCGAGATTGGTGATGCCCTGGAACAGGGCCGGCGGCGGCACCAGCTGCGACTGGCTCGAGAAGATCAGGCGCACGAGCTCGACGAAACAGATGCCGAGCCCGAAGGTCACGAGCAACTGATCCTCGTGGGGACGATGATAGAAATGGCGGATGATGACGCGTTCCATCGCGACGCCGAGCAGCATCACGAACAACGAGCCCGCGATGACGGCGATGATGAAGGACTCCGTGTACTGGTAGGCGACGAAGCCGGCATAGCCGCCGATCATGAACATCGCGCCATGCGCGAGGTTGAGCACGCCGAGCGTGCCGTAGATGATGGTCAGGCCGGAGCTGATCAGCGCGAGCAGGGCGCCGAGCGCGAGCCCGTTGAAAAGCTGCGAAACAAGGTTGGGCCAACTGATCATGCGACAATCGCCGTTGTGACGCGCCATGGTGCGCGTCAGAAAAAGGTGACGCCGCAGGACCAGAGTGCAGCCCGCGGCGTCACAGGGGTTAGCGCGGGCTCAGCTGTAATCGCCGGGATGGCAGCCGAACGCGTCCGGCTTCTGCATCAGCCCCTCACCGGGGACGATTTCGACGACGTCGTACCAGTCTTCCTTGTTCTTCATGTCCTTCTGCTGCTTGCCCTTCACGATGATCACCGGGCGGACGCATTGGTGATCCTCGGGGCGGTAATGCACGTCGCCGACCAGGGAGGGGATCGTGTCGCCCTTCTCGTAGGCCTTGATCACGTCAGGCGGATTGAAGCTGCCGGCCTGCTCGCACATGCGGGCCCAGTGCGCGAAGCTGACATAGGCGTTCTCGGCGCCCCATTCGGGCTTGTAGCCGTACTTCTTCTCGAAGGCCTCGTTGAACATCTTGGCGAGCGGGAACTTGTCCTCGATCGTCCACCAATAGTCGGTGGCGGCGTAGACGCCCTGCATCAGGCCGCCGGTCTCGCGCGCGATAAAGGGCACCTGGTAGGGGACGACCAGCTTCATCTTGTCGAGCACGCCGAACTGCTTGGCCTGCTGGGTCGACAGTACCGCGTCGTGGCCCCAGTTGACGTTGATGAGCACGTCGGCGCCGGAATTCGCGACGTTCAGCAGATAGGAAGAGTAGTCGGGCGCGCCGAGCGGTGCGACCTGGTTGGTCACCGTCGTCCAGCCCGCAGCCGCGAGGAAGTCCTGCATCGACTTGGTGACGGTGTGGCCGTAGGTGTAATCGGGCGTCAGGTAGGCGGCCTTCTTGTTCTTGCCGAACTCCCTCACCATCACCGGGCCGATCGCCGCGGCGGCGGTCTGGCCGAAGAAGTTCTGGCGGAAGCCGTAGCGAACGCAGTCCTTGCCGGTGGTGTCGTTCGAGCCGGAAATGCCGCACACGAACAGCACGTGTTCGCGCTGCGCGAGCTTGTTGAGCGCGACCGCAACGGCGCTCGACGTGCCGCCGGTGATCATGATCGCCTTGTTCTCGCTGATGAAGCGTTGCTGCGCCTGCACCGCCTCGTTCGGCTTGGCCGCGGAATCCGCGACGCCGAACTTCAGCTCCTTGCCGAGCACGCCCTTGCTGGTCTTCGGCGAGATCTTCTTGATCAGGTCATGGCCGCTGTTGATGTGCTCGATCGCGAGCTGGTAGCCCTTGAGCTCGTCCTCGCCCTGCACGGCGTAGGTGCCGGTGCGCGGGACCGAGATTCCGATGAAGGCAGTGGAACCCGAAACGCCGGCGGGATACGAGCCGATCGCCGGCTTGTCCTCGGCAAAGGCCGGCATCGCGGGCAGCATCGAGCCGCCGATGAGGCCAGCTGTGGTCTGCAGCAGGCCACGGCGCGAGAGGCCGCGGCGGATGAGATCGTCAGTCATGGTCGTTTCCTCCGAACATCGTTCTTGTTTGCAGGCGCAAGCACGACCTGTCCGGCCAGCCGACCTCGCTGGCCTGCTGCGCCGGGCACGTCACATCCGCGTGTAGCTCTTGGCCCTAAGCATTGCTTGTGAAGCCCTTCTGTCAATTTCGTCTTTGGTCGAACGACGAAAATTATCACGTGAAAACATATCGGATCACGATATATATTAGTCTTTGTGAGTACGAGGCTGGCGGGTTCGGCGAGAGAAATGGCGCGGCAGACGACAGTGGCGGGTGCCCGGAAGCGACGATCCTGGCCGCAGGAGGCGGAGCGGCCGGAGGCCGCGTGGCCCGCGGGGGAGGGCAGCGACCAGCGCGCGGCGCCGCAGTCGGGCGATGCCTCCCGCGTGTCCGAGCCGCGCAGCCGGTCAGCCGGCCGGCGCGGACCCGTCGTCGGCTCCGTCCAGGCCAAGGTCCAGGCCAAGCGCGCCCCCGGCCCGATGCAGAAGCTGAGCGTGCGCGCACAGAATGTTCTGAAGGAGCTTGCGGTGGAGCTCACCGGCGAACAGCCGCCGAAGGGGAATTGGCTGCCATCGCGCGAGTTGCTGCTCGCGCTGACGGCCGAGCGCCTTGCGACAGCGCGCAACTGCGGACCTCACACGATGCGGGAGATCGTGGATTGGGCACAGGGCTGCGGCGTGACCATCAAGCCGGTGATCCCGCCCGGTGGCTCGCTGTCGCAGATGTGGGCGGAGTTGATCGCCAATGCGTCGGCCGGCGCCTTGACCAGCGCCGAGATCGCCGGCGCGCTGCAGCGCTCGATCAGGCGGAAGAGCGTCCGCATCCCGATCGCGTTTCAGGTCATCCTGGTGAAGATCCTGCTCTCCAGTTTCGAATAGTCCCCGATATTTGTGCATCCGCGGCGCCGCTCGGTTGGTTCCGCCTGTCCTTCCTTGCTAGTCTCGGCAGCGACCGCTTGCTTCACCGGCGGGCTCGACGTTGCAGGCAGGAATGACTCAATCGAAGCGGAAGACGACGCGCCCCTCGTCCGCGGCGCCCTCAAAGGGCGGCGCGATGCGCGAGGTCGACTATGCGGCGCTTGCACAGTTCCGCTATCAGCTCCGGACCTTCCTGGCATTCAGCGAAGCCGCGGCCCAGAGTGCCGGGTTGACGCCGCAGCAGCATCAGGCGCTGCTGGCGATCAAGGGGCTGGCCGCCCCTGACGGCGCAAGCGTCGGCGACATCGCGCGCTTCCTCCTGATCCGGCACCATACCGCGGTGGAGCTGGTGGATCGCATGGCAAAGCTGAAGCTGATCGGCCGGGAAGCCGATCCGCAGGACGCAAGACGCGTCCTGGTCAGGCTGACGGCCAAGGGCGAGCAGAAGCTGCGATCGCTCTCGCGCATTCACCTGGACGAGCTGAGTGCCGCCGCACCCGCCCTCGCCAAGATCCTGCGATCGTTCCGCGCCAAAGCGCGCTGAGGCGCGGTTCAGGCGGCTGCGCCTTGCGCGGCGAGCTGTGCGGCCTGATGCTCGGTGGTCAGCGCGTCGGTCAATTCGCCGAGCGCTTCGCCGGCGATCACCTGCGGCAACTTGTAGAGCGTCAGGTTGATGCGATGATCGGTGACGCGGCCTTGCGGAAAATTATAGGTGCGGATGCGCTCGCTGCGGTCGCCGGAGCCGACCTTCTCCTTGCGCTCGGCGGAGCGGGCGGCATCGACGCGCTGGCGTTCGGCATCGTAGATGCGTGAGCGCAGGATGTTCATGGCGGAGGCGCGGTTCTTGTGCTGCGAACGGCTGTCCTGCATCATCACCACGATACCGGTCGGGATGTGGGTGATGCGGATTGCCGACTCGGTCTTGTTGACGTGCTGGCCGCCCGCGCCTTGCGCGCGCATGGTCTCGATCCGCAGATCGTCGTTCTTGATATCGACGTCGACCTCCTCGACCTCCGGCAGCACGGCGACCGTCGCGGCGGAGGTGTGGATGCGTCCCTGCGTCTCGGTATCGGGCACGCGCTGCACGCGATGCACGCCGGATTCGAATTTCAGTTTTGAGAACGCGCCGCGGCCCTGGATCTCCGCGATGATTTCCTTGTAGCCGCCGACCGTGCCTTCGCTGGCCGAGATCACCTCGACCTTCCAGCCCTGCAAGCTGGCGAAGCGCTCGTACATCCGGAACAGATCGCCGGCGAACAGCGAGGCCTCGTCGCCGCCGGTGCCGGCGCGGATTTCCAGCACCACGTTGCGGTCGTCCATGGCGTCCTTGGGCAGCAGCGCGACGCGAATCTTCTGGACCAGCTCTTCGATCTTGGGTGTCAGCTCGTCGCGCTCGGCTTCCGCCATGCCGCGCATCTCGGCATCGGTCGCGGGATCGGCGATCAGTGCCTCGGTGTCGGCGAGCTCTTTCACGGCGGAGCGATAGGCCTTCACCGCCTCGATCAGCGGGGTGAGCTCGGCGAGCTCGCGGGTGATCTGCACATAGCGTTCGGAGGCGAGCTGTCCGAGCGATTCGGCCTCGAGCGAGGCGTGATGCGCGAGCAGGACGTCCAGTTTGGCTTCGGGGAGTGACGACATCGGTTCAGTCTCAAATGGCGGAAGAGGGCGAGGCGGCGGGAGGGGGCGACAGGCCCGCTACAACGCCAGGCCTTCGGCCTCGGCAAATTCCGTCAGCTTCTGCCGGATCGAGACGCTGCCGGAGGGCGCGTCCAGCAGCGGGCCGAGCATCGCCTCGGCCTTCTTGGCGTCGAGATCGATGACCATCGCCTTGACCGGACCAAGGGCCGTCGCCGAGAGCGACAGCGAGCGATAGCCCATCGCGATCAGCGCCAGCGCACCGATCGGCTTGGAGGCCATCTCGCCGCAGAGCGACAGCGACTTCTTGGCCGCGTTGGACTTCCGGGCGATCTCGCGCAGCACGCGCAGGATCGGCGCCGACATGGTGTCGAAGCGCTCGGAAACCTTGGCATTGCCGCGGTCGACTGCGAACAGGAACTGGAACAGATCGTTGGAGCCGACCGAGATGAAGTCGACCTTCTTCAGAAGCTCGTCGAGCTGGTAGAGCAGGGCGGGCACCTCGACCATGGTGCCGATGTCGATTCTTTCAGGCAGGGTGTGGCCGTGCTGGCGCAGATAGGTCAGCTCGCGCTCGACCAGCGCTTTCGCCGAGTCGAATTCGGCGACCTCCGAGATCATCGGAAACATGATGCGCAGCGCGCGGCCGCCGCCGGCGCGCAGCAGCGCGCGGATCTGGCCGCGCAGCAGGCCGGGGCGATCGAGGCCGAGCCGGATCGCGCGCCAGCCGAGTGCGGGATTCTCCTCGATCACCGCTTCCATATAGGGCAGTGCCTTGTCGCCGCCGATGTCGAGGGTGCGGAAGGTGACGGGCTTGGTGCCTGCGGCATCCAGCACCGTGCGATAGAGCGCGAGCTGGTCGCTGGTGCGCGGCAGGCTCTGTCCCACCATGAATTGCAGCTCGGTGCGGAACAGGCCGATGCCGGCGCTGCCGGTGTCCTCGATATGCGGCAGGTCGATCGCAAGACCTGCGTTGATCATCAGCTCGACCTTCTGCCCGTCCTTTGTGACGCAGGGAAGGTCGCGCAGCGCAAGGTATTGCGCCTGGCGGCGGGCGCGGAAACGCACGCGTTCGGCGAAGGCGGCTTCGACCTCCTGCGACGGGCGCACATAGATCGAGCCCGAGGTGCCGTCGACGATGATGGCGTCGCCGGGATCGGCGATGCCGGGCGCGTTCGGGACTTCGCCGACCGCGGGGATGCCGAGCGCGCGGGCCACGATCGAGACGTGGGAGTTGGCTGTGCCTTCCTCCAGCACGATGCCGCGCAGGCGCTTGCGATCGTAATCGAGCAGCGCCGCCGGGCCCATCGCGCGTGCGATGACGATGGCATTGTCGGGCAATTGCTCGCGCGAGGGCGCGTGGTCCTGGCCGACCAGCTGCCGCATCAGGCGGTAGCCGAGATCCTCGAGATCGTGCAGCCGGTCACGCAAATATGGATCGGTGGAGCGCAGCATCCGCGCGCGGGTGTCGGACTGCACGCGCTCGACGGCAGCTTCCGCCGTGAGGCCGGTGGCGACCGCCTCATGCAGCTTGTGCGACCAGCCCTGGTCGTTGGCGAACATGCGATAGGCTTCCAGCACCTCGCGGTGCTCGCCGCCCTCGGCAACGTCGCCACGCTCCAGCATGCGATCGAGATCGGCGCGCAGCTTGGCGAGCGCGGTGTCGAGCCGCTTGATCTCCTTCGGCAGATCCTCGGCGATGTAGTCCTTGATGACGACGCGCGGCTCGTGCAGCACGACATGGCCGAGCGCGATGCCTTCCGAGAGGATGGCGCCGACCTTCTGCGCCGAATGGCGCGCGGCCGGCTCCTGGCCCGGCTGGGCCAGCGCGGACAATTCGCCGGAGGCGATCAGCTCCGCCAACACCATCGCGGTGGTCTGGAGCGCCTCGAGCTCCTCCTCGACATAATTGCGCTTGGCGCGGTTCTGCACCACCAGCACGCCGAGCGTGTTGCCGGCGCGTAGGATCGGCACGCCGAGGAAGGAGTGGTAGATTTCTTCGCCGGTCTCCGGGCGGAACGAGAAGGCCGGGTGGCTTTGCGCGTCGCTGAGGTTGAGCGGGGTCGCCTCGCTGGCGACGAGGCCCACCAGGCCCTCATGGGCGCTCAGCACGGTGTGATGCACCGCCTCGCGGTTGAGGCCTTCGGTGGCGTAGAGCTCGAGCGTGTTGTCGATGCGCAGCACATAGACCGAGCACACCTCGGCCACCATATTGGCGGCGATCAGCACCACGATCTTGTCCAGCCGCTCCTGGGCCGAGACCTGCTCCGCCATGGTTTCGCGGAGCCGTCTCAACAAGACGCGGGGACCTCCCGACGCGCTCCGCATGAACCGTCAATCTCCTCCGTCTGCCTGGCCCGGCGGTATCGGCCGGCGGCTGGCCCAAAATTCCAGAAAAACAACCAAATTGTTCGTCCGGCGCAGGCACAAACACAAATCTACTCAAGATTTAGCGCTTGCACCGAATCAGCGCCGCCTGAACTGGGACACAGTCTGCGGCAGCCCACCCTGTTCGCCGTATAGCGAATTGAGGCTTGTTTTGCCAAGCAAAACGCCTGCCAAACGCGAAGGTGTGTACACCTTCGCGTTTGCTGCGACCGCTAAGAGAAAATTCGTCTAGGCCTGATCGAGACCGTAGAGCGTATGCAGGGTGCGCACCGCAAGCTCGGTATAGGCAGTGTCGATCAAAACCGAGAATTTGATCTCGGAGGTTGTGATGGCCCGGATGTTGATATTCCGTCCGGCGAGGGCCGAGAACGCCTGGGCCGCGACGCCGGCGTGGCTGCGCATGCCGCTACCGATTACCGATATCTTGGCGACGTCGGTGGCGGTATCGAGCCGGGCATAGCCGATCTTGCCCTTGGCGGCCGTGATCGTGTCCTTGGCGCGGGTGTAGTCGGCCGCCGGCACCGTGAAGGTGAGATCGGTGGTCTTGCCGTCCTCGGAGACGTTCTGCACGATCATGTCGACGTTGATGTTGGCATCCGCCAGCGGGCCGAAGATCGACGCTGCCACGCCGGGCTTGTCCTCGATCTGGCGTACCGAGATCTGGGCCTCGTCCTTCGAAAAGGCGATGCCGGTGACGACGTGGCTTTCCATGATCTCCTCCTCGCTGCAGATCAGCGTGCCGGGCGGCTGGTTGGCATGCGGGTCGATATCCTCGGGCTTGTCGAAGCTCGAGCGGACGAAGATCGGCATGTTGTGGACCATGCCGAGTTCCACCGAGCGGACCTGGAGCACTTTTGCGCCCTGGGAGGCCAGTTCCAGCATGTCTTCGAACGCGATCTTGTCGAGGCGGCGGGCCTTCGGCACGATTCGCGGGTCGGTGGTGTAGACGCCGTCGACGTCGGTGTAGATGTCGCAGCGGTCGGCCTTGACGGCGGCGGCGATCGCCACGGCCGAGGTGTCGGAGCCGCCGCGGCCGAGCGTGGTGATGCGATTGGTGTCGGGGTTGATGCCCTGGAAGCCGGCGATGACCGCGACCTCCTTGCGCTCCTGGAAGCGCTTGATGATCTCGCTGCCGTCGATGTCCTCGATCCGGGCCGAGGCATGGGCGTCGCTGGTCTTGATCGGGATCTGCCAGCCCTGCCAGGAGCGGGCCTGGATGCCCATGCCCTGAAGCACGATGGCGAGCAGGCCCGACGTCACCTGTTCGCCGGAGGCGACGACGGCATCATATTCGCGCGCGTCGTGCATCGGCGAGGCCTCGGTGCACCAGGCCACCAGCTCGTTGGTTTTGCCGGACATCGCCGAGACGACCACGGCCACTTCATGGCCGGCGTCGACCTCACGCTTCACATGGCGTGCGACGTTGCGGATACGTTCGATATTGGCGACGGACGTGCCGCCGAATTTCATCACGAGGCGGCTCATGACGACGCGTGCATTCCCTCATAAGGATCAGTATGGTGACCCGCGCGAGGCAATGCCTGCGGACACCGACCGCGCGTATACATAGCGGCGGGGCCGGGGGCAAGCGGGTTCCTGCGGGGGGCAGGGTAAGGTCCGGCCTAAGGTCTGGCTTGGGGGTATGGGTTAACCGAGATCATGGCGCGTTATATCGACGAGATCCTGCAACCGGGCGAGCGGGTGCTGTATTCGACCAATGCGCACTGGATCTTCTATTTTCCGGCCATCTTGGCCTGGATCGTGGCTCTCGCCTTTCTCGTCCTGATGCCGCAGGCCACGGCCGATGGCCTCAGGGTGCTGTGCCTCATAGCCGCCGGCGTCGTGGCTCTGGCCGCCCTTTACTGGACCATCAAGGGCTGGTTCCATCGCTTCACGACCGAGACCGACGTCACCAACTTGCGGGTTGTGCACAAGACGGGGTTCATCAAGCGCCGGACCTTTGAAATGGCGCTGGACAAGGTCGAGAGTGTCGACGTCAACCAGTCGATTCTTGGACGTATTCTCAACTACGGCGACGTGACGATTCGCGGCGTTGGCGAGGGGATCGAAAAGATCACGACCGTCGACTCGCCGCTCGCCTTCCGTAGTTCGATCACCACGCGGTAGGACCGCGCCTGACCATGAGCATGCAGCAAAATACTTCCGCAACCGCCACCGCCCAGCCGGGCTCGACCGTCGACGCCGCCGAGATCGCGAGATTCTCGAAACTTTCGGCCGAGTGGTGGGACCCGAACGGCAAGATGGCCCCGCTGCACCGGATCAACCCGCTGCGGCTCGGCTACATCCGCGACGCTGCCTGCCGCAAGTTCGAGCGCAACGTGCGCAGCCTCAACTGCCTCGGCGGCCTGCGCGTGCTCGACATCGGCTGCGGCGCCGGCCTGTTGTGCGAGCCGCTGTCGCGCCTCGGTGCTCAGGTCATCGGCGTCGATCCTTCGGTCAGCAACATCGCCGCCGCGAAGCTGCATGCCGACAAGAGCCATCTGTCGATTGATTACCGCTGCACCACGGTCGAGGAGATCGACCCGCGCGAGCGCTTCGACATCGTGCTGGCGATGGAAGTGGTCGAGCACGTCGTCGATGTCGGCGTTTTCCTCAGGCGGTGCGCGGCGATGCTGAAGCCGAACGGGCTGATGGTGGTCTCGACGCTGAACCGGAACTGGAAGAGCTTTGCGCTCGCCATCGTCGGCGCCGAATATGTCCTGCGTTGGCTGCCGCGCGGCACCCATGAATGGAACAAGTTCGTCACCCCCGACGAGCTGACGAAGTATCTTTTGGACAACCGTCTCGTCATCACCGAGCAGACCGGCGTCGTCTACTCACCCTTCGCCGACAAATGGACCCTCTCGTCGGATATGGACGTGAACTACATGGTCGTGGCGGAAGGGATGGTGTGAGGGGGTCCGCGAGGCGTGAGCATCGCTCCTATGATCTGGGCGTGATTGACCTGCTTCGCCGCTAGCGGCAGGTTGGCCACGGCGTCCCCTCCTACCGCTCCACCCCATGCTCACCATCGCCAGCCTCTGGATTCCCTTCACCGTCATTGCTGCGCTCGGCCAGGTCGCGCGCAATGCGATGCAGCGGTCGCTGACGAAGCCGCTGGGGACCTGGGGCGCGACCAATATCCGCTTCCTGTTCGGCTTCCCGTTCTCGCTGCTGTTTCTGGGTGTGGTGCTGCTCGCAACCGGTGATCACCTCGGTATGCCGCCGACCGTGTTCTGGCCCTGGCTGCTGCTCGGGGCGCTCAGCCAGATCGTCGCCACCGGCCTGATGCTGCTCGCAATGAACGATCGCTCCTTCGTGGTGACTACGGCCTACCTGAAGACCGAGGCGATCCAGACCGCGATTTTCGGCTTCGTGTTCCTCGGCGATCATCTGACCTGGCTGAAGGTGCTGGCGATCGTGATCGCGACCGTCGGCGTCGTCATCACGGCGCTGCGGCCCGGCGGCGAGAAGAGCTTTGCGGAATTGAGGCCGACCATCACGGGCCTCGTTGCAGCCGCAGCGTTCGCGCTCTCAGCCGTTGGCTTCCGCGGCGCCATCATCAACGTGCCTGACGTCTCCTTCGTGACGGCAGCGTCGTTCACGCTGGTGCTCGGTCTGCTCGTGCAGACGCTGATCCTGACCATCTATCTGCTCTGGCGGGCGCCAAAAGTGCTTCAGTCGATCCTGGGGCTGTGGAAGCCGTCGCTGCTCGCCGGCTTCATGGGCGCCTTCGCCTCGCAGTTCTGGTTCCTGGCCTTCGCGCTGACGGCCGCCGCCAATGTCCGCACGCTCGCTTTGATCGAGGTGCTGTTCGCGCAAGGCGTGGCGTATTACTCGTTCAAGCAGCCGATCGCGCCGCGCGAGATCTTTGGTATCGCGCTGATCGTGGTCGGCGTTGCGGTGCTGGTGGGGGCCTAGTTCCGATCTTCTGGCAGCGTCGGCAGCGGTGACACCTCGATGCCTTCGTCGATCAGCGACTTGGCCTCGTCGGGCGAAGCCTCGCCATAGATCGGGCGGTGCTCCTTGTCGCCGTAATGCATCGCGCGGGCTTCATTCGCAAAGCGCTCGCCGACATTGTCGGCGTGCTTGACGATGTGATCGCGCAGCTCCTTGAGCTTGGCGCGCAACTCGCGCTCCTGCGCCATCATCAGCGAGGTCGGTCCCGACGGCGCAGCCTCGGGCGCAGGCGTTGAGGCCGGCTCCGGCGGCGGCGTCGCCCGTCCGCGGCCCTTCTTGCCGATGATCCGCGGGGCCATGATCGCCTTCTCGACCTTGGCCGAGCCGCAGATCGGGCAAGTCACGAGCTTGCGCTTCACCTGCGAATCATAAGCCGACGAGCTCTGGAACCAGCTTTCGAATGCGTGGCTTCGGTCGCAGTGGAGCGCGTAGCGGATCATGCCGATCCCCGCACGAGGTGGAGATGGTCCGGCCCGGCCTTGGGATCGGCGACGCCGAAGCGGCGGCCGTGCTGGAGCGAGGGGATCGCGCGACGGGCGGTCTCGACCTTGGCCGGGTCGATCTTGGCCATGATGATACCGGGCTCGACATCGCCCTCGGCGAGGATCTCGCCCCAGGGGTCGATGATCAGCGAGTGGCCATAGGTCTCGCGCTTGTTCTCATGGGTGCCTGCCTGCGCCGCCGCGAAGATGAAGCAGCCGGTCTCGATCGCGCGCGACCGCAGCAGGATGTGCCAATGCGCCTCGCCGGTCTTGCGGGTGAAGGCCGAGGGCACGGTGATGAAATACGCGCCGCTCTCGGCCAGCGCGCGGTAGAGCGCGGGGAAGCGCACGTCGTAGCAGATCGTCAGCCCGACGCGGCCCCAGGGCAGGTCGGAGATCACGGCGGTCTCGCCCGGCTGGTAATTGGCGGATTCGCGATAGCTCTCGCCGTCCGGCAATTCGATGTCGAACATGTGGATCTTGTCGTAGCTCGCGAGCACATTGCCCTCGGGGCTAATCAGGAATGACCGATTGACCGCCTTCTCCGGCGAGAAGCGCAGTGCCAGCGATCCGACATGGATGTGGATCTTCAGCTCGGCCGCGAGCGCGCGATAGGCCCTTAGCGAGGTGTCGTCCTCTTCGCTCTGGAGGTGCTCGAACAGCGCCTTGCGGTTGAGCTGCATCATGTTGCTGACTTCGGGCGTCTGCACGTAGTCGGCGCCATCGGCCGCAGCCTGCCGGATCAGCCTGGTGGCCTGCGCGAGGCTCGGCTCGGGCATCAGGCCGGTGCGCATCTGGATCATCGCGGCGGTGAAGGTGCTATCCTCGCTCATGACACCGCCTTTACGCTTTCGAGCAGGCCGTCGAGCTTGCCCTCGCGGTCGAGCGAATAGAGCTCGTCGCAACCGCCGACATGGGTTCCGCCGATCCAGATCTGCGGGAAAGTCGAGCCCCCGCCGGCGCGGTCGTACATCTCTTCGCGCCAGGACGGGTTCTTGGCGATGTCGAACTCCGTGAAGGTTGCCTTCTTGCGGGTCAGCAGCGATTTGGCGGCGGAACAATAGCCACAGCCCGGCCTGGTGTAGATTTCGACAGCGTCGGTCATGTCGTGTGGCGCTCTCATGTCATGAAGTCATTGAATTATATGGGACGGGGGCCGCTCTCGACAACCCGGGCGAACACCAGCACGTCCACCTGGGCCGCCTTGGCGCGCAGCAGGGCCCGCGCGCAGGCGTCCAGCGTCGCCCCCGAGGTCAGGACATCGTCGATCAGGACGATGCGGCGGCCCTGGATTTCCGCCTGGCGGTCGGGGGATACCTGGAATGCGCCCTGCACATTGGTGGCGCGCTGGGTCCGCGACAGGCCGATCTGCTGCTCGGTCGCGCGCACCCGGCGCAGCACTTCGCCGCGCACCCTGACACCGCTCTGCCGCGCAATGATGCGTGCGAGCGCCCCGGACTGGTTGTAGCGGCGCCGCCACGCCCGGCGCCAATGCAGGGGAACGGGCACCAGCATGTCGGCTCCGGTGAGCAGTTCGGCGCCCGCGCGCGCCATCCAGCGACCCATGGCCGGTGCCAGATCGGTACGGTCCTGGTATTTCAGCGCATGCACCAGCGTGCGCGCGACGTCGTCATAGCGCACCGCCGCGCGTGCACGCTGGTAAGCCGGCGGGCTCGCGATCGCCTCCATCGACAGCATGTCGGGGCCGGGATCATAGACGAAGGGAATGCCGAGGCGCGGGCAATAGGGCCGTTCGATGAACGACAGCCGCGCCCAGCAGGCCGCGCAGACGCCCTCGCCATCGACCGGCTCCCGGCAGGACACGCACAGCGTCGGCAGCGCAATGTCGAGCGCGAGCCGTGCGGCGCGTGACAGCACGTGGCGGCCGGCCGTCCACGCGGCACGCAACGGCGCGGCGATGGAGCGGGTGGGGGCGGCGTCGGCTTCCATGGGAGGAGGCTAGCGTTAAGGGAAGAGCCGCTCAAGCGACTGAATCGGTCTCGTGCCCCGGACGCAGCGCAGCACTCCCGGCGATGCGAAGCATCGTCCGGTGCGGTGCGCTGCAGAGCCGGGGCCCATCTCATCGCATCGTGTGATGTCGCTCTCTGGGTCCCGGCTCTGCGCAGCAGCGCTAAGAGTGCTGCAGCGCGTCCGGGACACGA
Organism: Bradyrhizobium sp. Mp27; assembly: GCF_029953005.1. Lineage (NCBI taxonomy): Bacteria > Pseudomonadati > Pseudomonadota > Alphaproteobacteria > Hyphomicrobiales > Nitrobacteraceae > Bradyrhizobium > Bradyrhizobium sp. Mp27. Next base: position 56,252 of record NZ_JASAUS010000040.1, read on the forward strand.
GAGAGGAGATTGCCATGGCGGTCGTGATCGGCGTAAGCAGCGGCATGCCTCAGAACCCGCAAACCCCGCCCGCTCTGTTCGATCGCGCATTGCTGCATGCGCGGCAGCGGCGCGCACATGCGCAGGGCGAGGTGACATTCCTGCTCGATCGTGTTGCGGAGGACATGAGCGACCGGCTGGCCGCCGTGATGCGGGAGTTTCACGCTGCGGCCGATCTATGGACGCCCGGTGAGGGGCTCACGGGGCCGCCATCACTTCAGCGGATCGCGCTCGACGAAGCGGGAGCGGAAAAACTGCCCTTTGCCCCGGAAAGCCTCGACCTCGTCGTCTCGGCACTGGCGCTGCAATTCGTCAACGACCTGCCGGGCGTGTTGGCGCAGATCCGCCGTGCGCTGAAGCCCGATGGTCTGCTGCTCGCCGCAATGATCGGAGGCGACAGTTTAACGGAGCTGCGGCAGGCCTTTGCGGCGGCGGAAGCCGAATGCGAGGGTGGCGTGTCGCCGCGCGTGGCCCCGTTCGCGGATTTGCGCGACATCGGCGCGCTGTTGCAGCGGGCGGGCTTTGCACTTCCGGTCACCGATGTCGACCGCGTGGTGGTGCGCTACGCCAATGCGTTTGCGCTGATGCAGGATCTCCGCCGCATGGGCGCGGCCAATGTGCTGATCGAGCGGCGGCGCACGCCGACGCCGCGCGCGACGCTGCTGCGGATGGCCGAAATCTATGCCGAACGCTTTGCGGATGCCGACGGCCGCATCCGTGCGACATTCGACATCATCTGGCTCTCCGGCTGGGCCCCGCATGCAAGCCAGCAGCAGCCGCTCAAGCCGGGGTCGGCCAAGGCGAGCCTGGCGGAGGCGGTGAAGAAGGCGGGGGAGACGTAAGCTCTCTCCTCCGTCATGGCCGGGCATAGCCGTCTGAAGGACGGCGTCGCTTCCGCTCGCCTATGACCCGGCCATCCACGTCTTTCTGCTCGGCACGAAGATCGTGGATGCCCGGGACGAGCCCGGGCATGACGCTGAGAGCGTGGTGCACGACTCAGCTCACATCAGCAAATCGATCAGATGCGGGATCAGCGGAATGTCCGCGGGCGGCATCGGGTAGTCGCGCAGCTTGTTGGCGCGGACCCAGGCCAGCGTTTGGCCTTCGCGCGGCGTTACCTGCCCCTCCCAGCGCCGGCAGATGTAGAGCGGCATCAACAGGTGAAAGGTCTCGTAGCCGTAGCTCGCAAAGGTCAACGGCGCCAGGCAGGGTTCGGCGACGGTGATGCCGAGCTCTTCGTGCAGCTCGCGGATCAGGCTCTGCTCCGGCCGTTCGCCCGGCTCGAGCTTGCCGCCGGGGAACTCCCAGAGGCCCGCAAGCGTCTTTCCCTCCGGGCGCTGCGCAATCAGGACGCGCTTGTCGGCGTCGACGAGCGCGCAGGCCACCACCAATGTCAGTTTGAGATCGGCCATCGGCGTTCGGTTTAAGACCTGTAATCCCCGTTGATCGCGACATACTCCTTCGTGAGGTCGCAGGTCAGCACGCGGTCGCGGCCCTTGCCGAGGCCGAGCGAGACCTTGATGGCGATCTCCGGGGCCTTCATCGCCTCCGACACCTGCGCCTCGTCGTAGTCGGGATCGCGCGCGCCGCTCTTGGCGACGCGGATGCCGTTGAAGGAGATCGAGAGCTTGTCGCGATCGGCCGGCTCGCCGGCCTTGCCGACCGCCATCACCACGCGGCCCCAATTGGCGTCCTCGCCGGCGATTGCGGTCTTGACCAGCGGCGAGTTCGCAATCGACATCGCGATCTTGCGCGCCGACGCCTTGGTCTTGGCGCCCTCCACGGTGATCTCGACCAGCTTGCGCGCGCCCTCGCCGTCGCGGGCGACCTGCTCGGAGAGATTGGCGAGCACCTGGTTGAAGGCTTTCACGAAGGCCTTCAGGCGGGGGTCGCTGGCGCGGCTGATCTTTGGCGCACCGTGCTCGGCGGCGGCGCTGGTGGCGAAAGCCAGCAGCGTGTCCGAGGTCGAGGTGTCGCCGTCGATCGTCACCGCGTTGAAGGTGTCATCGACGCCGCTCTTGAGCAGGGCTTGCAGTGCAGCGGGCGCGATCGGCGCGTCGGTGAAGATGAAGGACAGCATCGTCGCCATATCGGGGGCGATCATGCCGGCGCCCTTGGCCATGCCGTTGATGGTGACCTTGGCCTTGCCGAGCTTGACGGTCGCGGTCGCGACCTTCGGGAAGGTGTCGGTGGTCATGATCGCCTTGGCAGCAGTGAGATAGTCGCCGGGCTCGGCAGTCTCGGCCAGCCGGCCGAGCACACCGTCGAACTTGGTCGCGTCCAGCGGCTCGCCGATCACGCCGGTCGAGGCCAGGAAGATCTCGCCCTCGCTGCATCCGACCGCCTTGGCCGCGATCTTCGCGGTCAGCGCGGTGGAGCTGCGGCCGGTCTTGCCGGTGAATGCATTGGCGTTGCCGGAATTCACCACCAGCGCGCGCGCCTTGCCACCCTTCAGCTTGGCGCGGCACCATTCCACCGGCGCGGAGGGGCATTTCGACCTGGTGAAGACGCCCGCGACCGCGGTGCCCTTGTCCATCACCGCCAGCAGCACGTCGGTGCGGTTCTTGTAGCGGATGCCGGCTTCGGCCGTCGCAAGACGGACGCCCGCGATCACGGGCATGTCGGGGACAGTTTTGGGGGCGAGCGGGGAGACGGAGGAGGACATCGGGGCGCCTTGGTGAGGTCTGGATATGCAGATGGCCGGGCATTTGCCCGGCCATTGCGACGTTAGATACTATTGGCGTCCGCGAAGTGACAGCGAATTCTTACTTCTTCGCGGGGGGCGCCATCTTGCTGTCGGACGGCTTGGCAGGGTCGGCCGGCTTGGCATCCGGTTTGGCATCCGCTGCCGGCTGGTCCGTCCGCTCGACCTTGGCTTCCGCGCGGAGCTTGGCGACGTAGTCGGCCTGGGCCTTGCGGGTGACGTACTGCTCGATCTGGGCCTTGACCTGCTCGAAATCAGGCGCCTTGCGGTTGCGCTTTTCCTCGACCTTGATGATGTGCCAGCCGAACTGCGACTTCACGGGATCGGAGATCTTGCCCGGCTCGAGCGTGAAGGCCACGGCCGAGAATTCCGGCACCATCTGCTCCTTGGTGAAGAAGCCGAGGTCGCCGCCATCGGCGGAGCCCGGATCCTTGGACTTCTTCTTGGCGAGCTCGGCGAAATCGGCACCCTTGTCGAGCTCGGCCTTCACCGCCTTGGCCTCGTCCTCGGTCTCGACCAGGATGTGGCGGGCGCGCACCTCCTGCTCGCCGGTGATCTGCTTGGAGGCCTCCTCATAGACCTTCTTCATGGCGTCTGGGGTGGTGGCGGCCTTGCCCTCGTTGGCGAGCAGGCTGTCCATCAGCAGGCGGTTCCGGGCGAACGCCAGGCGCTTCTTGAACTCCTCGCTGTCGGCAACCTTCTTGTCCTCGGCAGCCTTGCTGACGATTTTCATGTCGATCAGGAAGGACAGCACGTTCTCGTCCTTGGTCGCCGGGTCCATCTGGGCGAGGCTCGCCCCGAGTTCCTCCTCGGCCATGGCGACGTCGCTCTTCTTGATTTCCGCGCCATTGACCTTCGCCAGGACCGGATCATCGGCAGCCCGGCCGGGACCCGCGATCAGCGCCAGCGCAAGGCAGCCCACGAGGGCGGTGGCGAGGCCGAGGCGCAGGCCGGTTTTGGTTACCGGGAACGAGGTGGTCATGGAAAATCCTTTTGTTGAAGCAGGGGGCTGCTCGAGCGGGGCGGACACTCGCCTAATTCAGGGGGCCTTGGCAACGCGAAAAGTCTGTCAAAATGATGAATTAGCCGCAATGCGCCCGCCGTTGACAAGGCCCTGACCGGGCCATATCTCTGCCCGGTCGCGACCATGGCGATGGCGTTTATTTTGCTGCGTTTTTGGCCGTTGAACCCAGACTTGCCCAATTCCCACCCATATGGCGGATGACCCCCCGCAGTCCGGGCTCTGTCGCCATCAGGCGTCACGGTGAGTTGATAGGCAGGGGGGTGACAACTTCTTGGCTGCAACGCGGTTGAATCGCGAACACAGGAACTAGGCATGATCGGCGCGCTCGCCCGCAAGTTTTTCGGCTCCGCCAACGACCGGCGGGTGAAGGGATATCAGTCCCGCGTCAACGCGATCAACGCGCTGGAGCCGGAGGTTTCGAAACTCTCCGATGAGGCGCTGAAGGCCCGCACTGCCGAGTTCAAGAAGCAGCTCGCCGAGGGCAAGACGCTCGACGATCTGCTGGTGCCGGCCTTCGCCACCGTGCGCGAAGCCGCCAAGCGCACACTCGGCCAGCGGCATTTCGACGTGCAGCTGATCGGCGGCATCGTGCTGCACGAGGGCGACATCGCCGAGATGAAGACCGGCGAAGGCAAGACGCTGGTCGCAACGCTCGCGGTGTACCTCAACGCGCTCGCGGGTAAGGGCGTCCACGTCGTCACCGTCAACGACTACCTCGCCCGCCGCGACTCCGGCTGGATGGGCCAGATCTACGGTTTCCTCGGCATGACCACCGGCGTGATCGTGCACGGCCTGGACGATGCCGAGCGCAAGGCGGCCTATGCCTGCGACATCACCTACGGCACCAACAACGAATACGGCTTCGACTATCTGCGCGACAACATGAAGTACCGGCTCGAGGACATGGTCCAGCGGCCGCACTTCTATGCCATCGTCGACGAAGTCGACTCCATCCTGATCGACGAAGCGCGCACGCCGCTGATCATCTCCGGCCCGCTCGACGACCGTTCGGACTTCTACAACACCATCGACGGCTTCCTGCCCAAGCTCGACAAGACCGATTACGAGGTCGACGAGAAGCAGCGCACGGTGACGCTGACCGAAGGCGGCATGGAGAAGATCGAGACGTTGCTGCGCGACGCCGGCCAGCTCAAGGGCGAGTCGCTCTACGACGTCGAGAACGTTTCCGTCGTGCACCACATCAACCAGGCGCTGCGCGCCCACACGCTGTTCACGCGCGACAAGGACTACATCGTCCGCGACGACGAGGTCGTCATCATCGACGAGTTCACCGGACGCATGATGGCCGGCCGGCGCTATTCGGAAGGCCTGCACCAGGCGCTTGAAGCCAAGGAGCACGTCCAGGTCCAGCCGGAAAACCAGACGCTGGCCTCGATCACCTTCCAGAACTATTTCCGGATGTACGAAAAGCTCGCCGGCATGACCGGCACGGCGCTGACCGAAGCCGACGAATTGTTCGACATCTACAAGCTCGAGGTCGTGGAAATCCCGACCAACCTCGCAGTCGCCCGTCTGGACGAGGACGACGAGGTCTATCGCACCCAGACCGAAAAATACGCCGCCATCCTGGCGGAGATCGAGCGCGCCAATGCGCGGCTGCAGCCGGTGCTGGTCGGCACCGCCTCGATCGAAAAATCGGAAGTGATCGCCGAATACCTCAAGAAGCACGGCTACCGGCAGATCGATTTCGGCAACGAGAACTCGATGCAGAAGCTGTACGCCGCGGCCCGCGCCGGCAAGCCGGCAAAGCTGTTCGCGGTGCTGAACGCGCGCTTCCACGAGCAGGAAGCCTATATCGTCGCGGAAGCCGGCGTGCCCGGCGCGATCACGATCGCCACCAACATGGCCGGCCGCGGTACCGACATCAAGCTCGGCGGCTCGCTCGAGATGCGGATCCAGCAGGAGACTGCCGGCATCGAGGACGAGGCCGAGAAGGCGAAGAAGATCGAGCAGATCAAGGCCGACATCGAGCACTTCCGCGACATCGTGCTGAAGGCCGAGGAAGAGGTCGAGATCGAGCCGGCGAAGGGCTCGAAGCCCGCCAAGACCGCGAAGAAGCCCGGCGGCCTCTACATCATGGGATCCGAGCGCCACGAATCCCGCCGCATCGACAACCAGCTGCGCGGCCGTTCCGGCCGTCAGGGCGACCCCGGCCGCTCGAAGTTCTTCCTGTCGCTGGAAGACGATCTGATGCGCATCTTCGGCTCGGATCGCCTCGACAGCATGCTGCAGCGTCTCGGCCTCAAGGAAGGCGAGGCGATCATCCATCCCTGGATCAACAAGGCGCTCGAGAAGGCGCAGCAGAAGGTCGAGGCGCGCAACTTCGACATCCGCAAGAACCTGCTCAAGTTCGACAACGTCCAGAATGACCAGCGCAAGGTGATCTTCGACCAGCGCGTCGACCTGATGAAGGACGACAGCGTCGCCGAGACCGTCACCGACATGCGCCACGCCTTCATCGACGATCTCGTCGCCAAGCACGTGCCCGAGCATGCCTATGCCGAGCAGTGGGACGTGGCCGGCCTGAAGGAAGAGCTGAAGCGCGTGCTCGATCTCGACCTGCCGGTCGACGACTGGGCCAAGGAAGAGGGCATCGCCGACGAGGAGCTGCTCACCCGCATCGAGACCAAAGCCGACGAGCACATGGCGGCCAAGGTCGGGCAATGGGGTCCCGACGTGATGCGTTACGTCGAGAAGACCATTCTGCTCCAGACGCTCGACCATCTCTGGCGCGAGCATCTGATCATGCTCGACCATCTGCGCCAGGTCATCGGCCTGCGTGGTTACGGCCAGCGCGATCCGTTGCAGGAGTACAAGACCGAGGCTTTCAATCTCTTCCAGGAGATGAGCGCGCATCTGCGCGAGGCCGTCACGGCGCAGCTGATGCGCGTCGAGATCGTCCCGCCGGAGCAGGAAGCCCCCGTGCTGCCGCCGATGGAAGCGCACAAGTTCGACCCCAACACCGGCGAGGACGAAATGGCGCTCGCCAGCGTCACGCTCGGAGCGCAGGCTTCCGACGCAGCTCTTCGCGATCCGAAGAACCCTGCAAGCTGGGGCAAGGTCGGCCGCAACGAGGATTGCCCCTGCGGGTCGGGGAAAAAGTACAAGCACTGCCACGGACGGTACGCGTAAGGTTTAAAACGTGATGAGGCGTGAAGTCGGCGCCTCACTCTCGGCCGTCGTCGCCCGGCTTGACCGGGCGACCCAGTACGCCGCGCTTCTCGGCTCAATCACATCAGTCTCTGGAATACTGGATCGCCCGCTTTCGCAGGCGATGACGACCACGTGCGTGGCGCACAGTTCCTGCGACGTCATCGTCTCGCGAAAGCCGCGGCTCGCACGACGTCATAGCCCGGATGGAGCGAAGCGTAATCCGGGAATCCTGTCGCTGTGAAAAGGAGACCCCGGATTACGCTTCGCTCCATCCGGGCTACGGTTGCTCAGCAAGGCGCGACACGCCCGTCTAATTCGAGCTGTCGATCAAGCTCTCCAGCAGCCGCTTCAGTTCGCTCGTCGATTTGTCGCCGTAGCTCTCCAGGATGTGCTCCTCCTGGTCCACCGCGAGCGAGTTGAGCTTCTTGCACAGCACCTTGCCGCGGTCGGAGATGAACATCAAAACCTTGCGGCGGTCGTTCGGGTCCTGCACGCGATAGACCAGCGTGTCGGAGACCATGCGGTCGATCATCTTGGTCAGCGTCGGATGATTGAGCAGCACCGCGTCCGCGAGTTCGCCCATCGAGTGGCCATCGCCGTCCGACAACACCTTAAGGATGCGCCACTGCTCGACGGGAACGCCTTCCTTGCTGAGGCGCAGTTCCAGCTGCCGGTTGATCTCCCGGTTGGCTTGCGCGAGCAGGTAGGCGAGGTGTTCGGTGATCGGGGAGTTCGGTTTTGCCACGGCTAAGACTTCGTCTTGACCCAAATGAGTGAATGTCTTGCAATCAATGCTGCTTCTATATGCACTTCAATTGTTGAATATTCAATATTTTCAAAATAGGATGATTGCCTAACAAAAGGGCGGATGCCGCGGCCGCCTGCTCATTGTGCTTTCAGGTCTGGTGCCAGACAGGAGTTGGCGTGCACGCGACGGTAAACTTCCCGGCTCACGGCAGTCCGGCGATGCCGCCGTCCTTGCTGCTGAGGAATCTGTCGTCGTCGGGCGCCGATAGCTCGCTGTCGCCGGGCGATCGTGCTTTCCTCAGGCGGCGTGGCGCGAACAAGCTGCGCATCGGCGGCTTCATCTGCTGCACGGGATCGCCAGGCGTGTGGGGCCCCTGCGCGACCAACAGCGCGCAGCTCGCCGTTGCCGAGATTAACAAGCGCGGCGGCATCCTCGGCCGCGAGATCGAGCTGTCGATCTACGACGCCGGCGGGCCGCTCGACGAGGTGCTGAACCGCGCCGAGCAGGCGATCGCGTTCGACGAGCTCGATCTCATCGTCGGGCTGCACACCAGCGCGGTCCGCGTCGGCTTGCGCGACGTCACCACGCGTCATCGCATCCCCTACATCTATACGCCGGTCTATGAAGGCGGCGAGCGCACGCCCGGCGTGATGGCGATCGGCGAGACGCCGCGCTGGCAGAGCCGGCCGTCGATCCACTGGCTTGCCGACGTCAAGAAGGCGTCGCGCTGGTACCTGATCGGCAGCGATTACGTCTGGCCCTGGCAATCGCACCGTGCCGTGAAGAACTACATCAGGGAAACCGGAGGCCACGTCGTCGGCGAGGAGTTCGTTCCCCTCGGCGAGGACAATCACGAGCCGCATTTGGCCCCGTGGGTCGGTCAAAATCCCCCGGGTATGGTCACTTGAAACTCCCCCACCTGATGATCGCCGTCAGCGCCGCTGAACAGCAGTAGCCGGTCAGGCAGGACGTTTATG